>CAZALW010000194.1:0-6596 GCA_964485705.1 uncultured Thiotrichaceae bacterium | reverse complement strand
GTGCGCCAACTAAGGGTGCGGTGACGCAAGGTCCAACGATGAGCGCAGACAAAAAACCCATAATAGCAACACCGAAGATAGTGCCACCGCGCTGGCTATTACACATATTGGTTAATTTGCTTTGTATGCTGGTTGGCATTTGTAATTCATAGAAGCCGAACATGGAAAAAGATAACGCAACAAAGAGAATGGCAAAACTGCCGATAATCCACGGGTTCTGGAACCATGCCTGAATGTTTTCACCGGACAAACCGACTAATATGCCGACAATGGTGTAGGTCATCGCCATTGCCAGTACATAAATTAGTGATAGATAAAAAGCCTTGCGGGTGGTGATGTCTTTGCCATGGCCAATAATGATGCCGGATAAAATGGGAATCATCGGGAATACGCAGGGGGTAAAGGCCAGCAGCAATCCGGCACCGAAAAAGATAGCCAGTGCTAATAAGGTACTGCCACTGCGTAGTGTATTGGCCAGTTTATCCTGCTCAGAGACAGGTGCGCTGCCAGTTTTATTTTCTGACGCTATTTCAGCGGTTTGTGCCGCAGCCTGCGCCGCAGAGATAGGTGATAATTTTACGGTAAAGTTTTTCGTTTGCGGCGGGTAACAAATGCCGTGGATTTCGGAACAGCCCTGATACTTGACCTTGAAAGAGACTTCTTTGTCACCATCATTAGTAAAATGGTAAGGCAAAACAACTGTCGCAGCGTTATAAAGCACATAAAGTGTTTCATTGAAAACAGGGTCTTCTATTTTTTTGCCAGTGGGCAGAATCAGCGGTTTTGCGGTAATACCTGGTTCGCTGCTGGTAATCTGCATTTTGTCACGATATAGATAATGCCCCTCGGCAATATCCCAGTTAACGGTGAATTGCCCCGGTTGCGAGTCATGGCTGATTTTAAAGGCAACCTCAGGATCAAGAATGTCATCCTGTCCACCGAGGGCATCAAGAAGGTTAAAGTTTTCTGTTGCTGCAACAGGCAGGCTAACGCTCAAAAACAATAGAAATGAGAGAAAGGTTTTTAATGGGTTTTTCATGTTGGTTATTGGCCTATTGGTTGGACATCACGGGGTTGGTCATTGCAGGGCAATAGATTAGACATAAGGTATAGTTTAGGTTCAAATAGCAGGAATTAGGTGAGCGTAAGCCTAACTTTGTGCATGACAGTATGTCGTAATACTAACAAAAAACACTTTAGTAATGTCTTAAAAAGAAAAAATCATAGATAAAATTCATCGTAGCAATCTGGAAATTACAAATATGCCTTTATTACTGTTTATTCTTGTTCCGCTTATAGAACTGTATTTTATTATTGTTGTAGGTGATGCTTTTGGTGCTTTCTGGACGGTATTATTAGTGGTGTTGACCGCTATAGTCGGTTTAAGTTTAATACGCATCCAGGGTATGAGCACGTTAATTCGTGCGCAGCGGAATATGGCGCTGGGGCAGACTCCAGCGGTGGAAATGCTGGAAGGTATTGTGCTGGCGATTGCAGGTGTGTTGTTGATTGTGCCGGGTTTTATCACGGATACTATTGGTTTTTTATGTCTGATACCAGCCGTCAGAAGGGCGGCTATTCATTATTTTTTACGGCGTATTTCTATGCGCTCGTCTACACGCCCGGATCCAAATGCCCGGTCGGTAAACTGGAACTCGAAGCAGGATTATCAGCAGCAAGCGAAATCCCCGGAGACTAAACAGCCGAAGAAGGTGGGTCGTACCATTGAAGGTGAGTACCGCCGCGAGGATTAGAGGGGAAACAAAAAATAATAGTCCACAGATGAACGCAAATAAAATATACGGGACAATAATAAATATGTCCAAGGTTTGTTTTTTTTATTTGCGTTCATCTGTGGACTAAAAGGTTTTTCCTGTTATTTTTCATTCTCACCCCTTGCAATCAGCAAAATCACCCGCATTAGTCCAATCATCAAACTATTTGGGTGAATATAGGGGGCTAAACCCTTGACTCCATCAGTTTCGTCATTATGATTAGCACTCAAGCAAAGAGAGTGCTAAATCATTATTATTTAGTTTTAATCTACAATTTTAATTCAGAGGAACACAAAAATGAAAATACGTCCATTACACGACCGCGTTGTCGTTAAACGTATGGAAGAAGAGCGCACCAGTGCGGGTGGCATCGTCATTCCAGACTCAGCCACAGAAAAACCAGCCGAAGGTGAAATTGTTGCCGTTGGTAATGGCAAAGTGAACGAAGCCGGTGAGGTTCGTGCGCTTGACGTAAAAGTAGGCGATAAAGTTTTATTTGGCAAATATTCAGGCACAGAAATCAAAGTTGATGGTGTCGAAGTTCTGATTATGCGCGAAGAAGATATTTTAGGTGTCATTGCTGCATAAATCGGCTGCGTAGCAAGCCATAAGATCGAATAGATAGATCGAATAGATAAATCGAAACAAACATTAAATATTAGTTTTTAAGAGGAATATAAATATGTCAGCAAAAGACGTACGTTTTGGCGACGACTCACGTACCCGTATGGTACAGGGCGTTAATATATTAGCCAACGCAGTAAAAGTAACATTAGGCCCTAAAGGTCGTAATGTGGTATTAGAAAAATCATTCGGCGCACCAACCATCACCAAAGATGGTGTTTCGGTTGCCAAAGAAATTGAGCTGGAAGACAGGTTCGAAAACATGGGCGCACAAATGGTGAAAGAAGTTGCCTCACAGACTTCAGACATCGCTGGTGACGGTACCACAACCGCAACGGTACTGGCTCAGGGCATTGTTCGTGAAGGCATGAAGTCCGTTTCTGCCGGCATGAACCCAATGGATCTAAAACGCGGCATTGATAAAGCCGTTATAGCAGCGGTAGCCGCATTGCAAAAATTATCAAAACCTTGTGCTGATACTAGCGCCATTGCTCAGGTAGGTACTATCTCTGCCAATGCTGATGCAAGCGTGGGCGATATCATTGCCGAAGCTATGGATAAAGTCGGTAAAGAAGGCGTTATCACAGTAGAAGAAGGCACGTCACTGGATAACGAACTTGAAATTGTTGAAGGTATGCAGTTTGACCGTGGTTATCTGTCGCCGTACTTTGTTAACGATCAGGAAAACATGAGTGCTGACCTGGAAAACCCATTTGTTTTATTGTTCGACAAAAAAATCGCAAACATTCGCGAATTACTGCCAACACTGGAAGCGGTTGCTAAAGCAAGCCGTCCACTGTTAATTGTTGCAGAAGATGTTGAAGGTGAAGCGTTGGCAACACTGGTGGTCAACAGTATGCGTGGTATCGTCAAAGTTTGTGCTGTTAAAGCACCTGGTTTTGGTGATCGTCGTAAAGCCATGATGCAGGATCTGGCTATTCTGACTAAAGCCACTGTGATTTCTGAAGAAGTGGGTTTATCTCTGGAAAAAACCACACTGGATGATTTAGGCACAGCTAAACGCATTACTATCTCTAAAGATAATACCGTCATTGTTGATGGTGCCGGTACTGCAAAAGATATTAAAGAACGTGTTAACCAGATTCGTGCCATGATCGAAAATTCAACCTCTGATTATGACACCGAAAAACTTCAGGAACGTGTTGCTAAACTGGCTGGTGGTGTTGCCGTCATTAAAGTGGGTGCAGCAACAGAAGTTGAAATGAAAGAGAAAAAAGCACGCGTAGAAGACGCACTGCATTCAACCCGTGCAGCAGTTGAAGAAGGCGTGGTTCCCGGCGGTGGCGTGGCATTAATTCGCGCCTGTGCAGCGGTTGATAAAGTGGAAGGCGACAACCACGACCAGAACGTTGGCATCGCCATTGCACGCCGTGCAATGGAAGACCCATTACGTCAAATCGTAGAAAACGCAGGTGAAGAATCCTCTGTGGTACTAGCTAATGTTGCAGCGAAAAAAGGTAACTACGGTTACAATGCTGCAACCGGTGAATACGGTGATATGATCAAAATGGGTATTCTTGACCCCACTAAAGTGACACGCGCAGCACTGCAAAATGCAGCCTCAGTTGCTGGCCTGTTAATCACAACCGAATGCATGGTTGCAGAACTTCCTCAGGAAGCTGCTGCACCAATGGGTGGTGGTGATATGGGCGGCATGGGTGGAATGGGCGGCATGATGTGACATGATGTGACATGATGTCATTTCAGGCTCACAAGCTGACGCATTTTGTTTAATGCTAAAAAAGCCTCGCAGTTGCGAGGCTTTTTTTATGTGGCAAAGGTGTCACATAAAAATTCCTGATTAGCCATGAAAACCAGTTATATTTTTATTGTAAAACAACAGTTTAACTTGCTACTGTCATCTCGACCAGAGGGAGGTATCTTATACCACGGTAGCTCAAGATCTCTCCCTCTGGTCGAGATGACAGTAATGAATATGGTTTTACGAACCAAGGTCTTTAAGTTAGGCTGAATATTATGGCTAATCAGGAAAAATTTCATCATTGATGTGCATAGAGTTGCAGAGAATAAAATTAATTGTCATTATGGTTGAAGCATGTCAATCTCTTCTGCTGGATGAGAGTCTAAATAAATGATAATTGCATCGCATTAGCAATGATGTAATGAAGGAAAAATGAAACCCGTATCAGAAAATAATAATTTTTTATATTTAACAGTAGGCATTGTGCTGCTGCTATTTGTTGGTGCGATTTCAGATCAGTTTGCTGGTTTAGTCGGTCATCAACTGGTGCAGGCATTTTCTGTTATTAATATTGTAATCGGTATTTATGGTTTTAGATCAACACAGAAGTGGTTTCATTCAGGTGTTGGTATTGTTGTATTAATAACGACTGTTGTGCTTGTTGGTGTGGCTCTGGAATTATTGAATCTGGATTATCTGCACCTTTTGTTTCTGTTTTGTTTTTATCTTTGGGCAATTTTTCTGGCAGCTAAACAGGTGTTGGTTGCAGGTGTGGTTGATGCAAACAGAATGGTTGGTGCAATATGCATCTACCTGTTAATGGGCTTAATCTGGGCATTAATGTATATGTTTTTGGCGCAGGCAACTCCGGGCGCATTTAACGGGCTTGATCAGGTGGTCTGGTATGAAAATTTTGCAGACGTTGCCTATTTCAGCTTTGTTACCCTAACCACGTTAGGTTACGGTGATATTACTCCGGTAGCGCCCGTCGCCCGTTTCCTGGTGTATATGCAAGCGGTCGTTGGTGTATTTTATATGGCGATACTGGTTGCCAGTTTAATTGGTGTTGGTATTGCAGAGAATAACAGAAATCGAAGAAGCTCAGATCGCAATGATAATGAGCAATAATAATGAATAAAAAAACGTTCCTGTTAAAATTTTTGTTTTTATGCTCTTTTTCCGTTTTTGCTGAACAAACAAATGCCGTAAAAGTCGTTGCAGATGAAACAGCAACTGAAGAAAAACAAATAACAGAAACCGCGAAACAGGCGGAAGAGTCACAAGCTATCATTGAACAAACCATGGCTGCAGAAGCGGATGCTAAATTATCAGAGTCAGGTGATTTAGCGCAGGAACAAAAAAAATCTGCTGAAGAAGTGAAAGCGTGGATACCTTCAGCAGTCGATTATGACTGGATACAGTTGACATCAAATGAATGGTTGAAAGGCGAAATCAAGGCAATGTACCAGGACAGTCTTGAATTTGATAGTGACAAGCTCGATCTGTTAGATATTGACTGGGAAGATGTAAAGATTCTACGTAGTTACCGAACTAACAGTGTAAACATTGATGGTTACGGTGCGACTCATGGCGTGTTAGAAGTGACCGGCGAAGAAGTGCGCATTGCTAACGATTATGAAACACAGACATTTGATCGATCAAGGCTAATTTCATTTGCACCGGGAGGTGAAACAGAAAGTGATTTATGGTCTGCTAAAGTGACATTAAGTCTGGATTTTAAACGGGGTAATACAAACCAGCTTGATTATACCGCCAAAGCTAATGTAAAAAGGCGGGCTTCAAAAACACGTTTTATACTGGACTACATTGGCACAATTTCAAAAACAGACGGGGGTGGAGACAGAAGCCTGGTTGAAACCATTAATAATCACCGTTTGTCAGCCAATTTTGATTATTACAAAACCCGTTATTTTTTTTATAACCCGGTGTTTGCCGAATTATTCAGGGATCCTTTTTTAAATATAAGGTTACGAACTCAGATAGGCACAGGGCTGGGTTACACTTTAATCGATGATGGTAAAACAGAGCTATCTTTTTCCGGAGGGCCTGCTTTTGTTAAAACCACTTTTGTTTCAGTATCTGGTGGTGAAAAGATTAGTGAATCAACGGCAGCCTTAGTGCTAAAAACGAATTATGAGTCTGAATTAAGTAATACACTGGATTTTATCGCTAAATACAACATGCAATATGGTAATGATGCCTCGGGTGGTTATACGCATCATGCGATTATGACGCTGGAAAATGAATTAACCGGTAAGCTGGATCTTGATGTTTCATTGATATGGGACAGAGTGAGTAAACCAACCTTAGACGCTGATGGTAATACACCGGTGCCTGATGATTATCGTATGACGGTTGGTGTTACCTATACATATTGAGGCCAGGTTATTGAGGCCGGGCACCCAGATGGAGAGGCAGCGCATTATCCAGACGGCTAACGGATGCGAATATGC
>CAZALW010000193.1:0-6597 GCA_964485705.1 uncultured Thiotrichaceae bacterium | reverse complement strand
AGATCTCTCCCTCTGGTCGAGATGGCAGTACAAATGAATGGTAAATAATAAATTGTGATTTCTGGATTTTAGGTGCTGTTATGCGGTATGGTTTTTTTATTGTTTTTTTAACCGGTTTTTTATTTTCCTGTGCAGGTGGAGAGATTAAACAGGCTACTGATGTTGTTGAAGAAAAACAAACAAAAGAAAAAAGTGGCCATGTTGTTATTGATCCTGACGTTGAGCTAGATTTTAAAAATGCAATATCCTTGATGCAACAGGATAATAACGAACAGGCAATTGTTGTATTAAAAACGGTTATAGAACGTGAACAACGTTTACCTGCACCCTTTGTCAATATTGCCATTGCCTACAATAAATTAGGTGAAACAAAAGCCGCTGAAGAAAATCTTATCAAAGCATTAAAGTTAGACATCGGACATGCCGTTGCTAACAATGAACTGGGTTTGTTATATCGCAAACAGGGCAGATTTAACGCTGCACGTACCGCCTACCAGAATGCGATTGATAAACACCCTGATTTTTTAGCAGCAAAAAGAAATCTTGGTGTTTTATGTGATTTGTATCTGCGTGATTTTGAGTGCGCTCTGGAACAGTTTGAAGATTACCTTGATTTAAAACCGGATGATAAAACAGTGGCAATTTGGATTGCTGATGTGAAGCAGCGATTGAAAAGCAGTGAATAGTTTAAAGTTTAAAGTTGAGGCGAGTACCAAAAAGGCCAGTTGTCATCTCGACCAGAGGGAGAGATCTTATACCACGGTGAATTCTGATCTCTCCCTCAGGTCGAGATGACAGCTTACCCTCGTTCCCACGCGGGAGCGTGGGAACGAGAAAAAACAAAATCGTTGGGGTCTGATGATTTATTAAAAGACCTGCAGGTAATGAAATTATGATAATTAAAGCTATACTAAAAACCTCTATTGTTTGGTTAATATTGTTAACTGGGTTAGCCATTGCTGAACAAAGAAAAGTCGATATTGAAGTAAAAGAATTATCGGGTATTTCTATTATCGGTAATAAAGAAGCACCAAAATCTCTTTATATTGTGCCCTGGCAAAACTCTGAAGTGGGTGTTGCGACCAGTTTAAACTCAGGTTTGCTGGATGACAGCATGCGGCCGCTGGATAAAGAAGTTTTTTTACGTGAACTTGATTTTTATGAGTTAAGTCACAGCAAATAATAATATTATTTTACAAGTGTGATTAATAAATCACGCCTATTTAAAGCGAGGAGTACACGATGGATGCCATCGAGAATATTGTAGGTTTCTTTCAAACAGGCGGTACCTTTATGTACCCGATATTAATTATATTTTCATTTGGTGCAGCCATCTGTATTGAGCGATATATTAAATTATCGGGTATCGGCAGTAAAAACAAAAAGGTCTGGGACAAAATACATCCGTTGCTGGACTCGGGCGATTTTGAAGCTGCACGAGAGTCCATTGGCGATGATAAATCAACCATTGCCAGTTTATTAAGCATGGGGCTGTCAAGACAGGGTTCAGTACGTCGACGAGATGACATCGAGATTGCCATGGAAGAAAGCATGATGGAAATTATTCCCACGCTGGAGAAACGCACTCCCTTCATTGCGCTATTTGCAAATATCTGTACCTTGTTGGGTCTACTCGGTACCATTATGGGTTTGATTGAAGCCTTTACCGCTGTTGCCAATGCCGATCCGGCAGAAAAAGCGGATATGTTGTCAGCCAGTATTTCGGTGGCGATGAATACCACAGCCTTTGGTTTAATGGCCGCCATTCCACTGTTAATTATTCATGCAACCATTAGTTCTAAAACCGTAGAAATAATTGATAGCCTGGAAATGGCTTCAGTCAAAACATTAAATTTGATTGCTGATTTCTCCAAGCGTCAGGCAGAGCTGGCTGCAAAACATGGCTAGACGACACCGTTATCGGCGTAAACAACAAGAGCCGGCTGAATTAAACATCACAACCTTCCTTAATCTGATGGTTGTGCTTGTGCCGTTCCTGCTGATTACAGCCGTGTTTTCTCGCATCACCATTATGGAACTAACCCTGCCGACCGGTGCAAATGATAGTGATAACCAAAAGCAGCAGTTAACCATTGAAGTCATCATTCGTGAAAAAGGCATCGAAATAGGCAATGGCAAACAGATTCTCAGCCGCTTTCCCTTACTTAAGGAAGAAGATGTTGAGACAGTGTTTGATGATGCGGGTGTTCGTGATACCACAAAACTTTATGATATGAAGCGGGCAACAGATTTTCTGCTTAAAATTAAAAATCAATACCCGGATAAAACCGATGCAATAGTATTGATGGAGCCAAATATTGAATATCGGATACTCATTCAGGTAATGGATGCGGTACGTTCGACCTTTGTTCGCCAACCGGGTGGAGAAGGTGAGGCGGATGTATTGCAGCAGATTGTACTGTTTCCTGATATCTCCATAGGCGATGCGCCATGAAGCAAAATCGACGTATCAAACGCATGTCACGCGGCAGAAAAAAAACAGGGGCGGGTACGGGACTCAACCTGGTTTCATTAATGGATGTGTTTACCATTCTGGTGTTTTTCCTGCTGGTTAACTCCGCCTCCAGTGATGTCATGGAGCCACCTAAAAATATCAAGTTACCCGACTCTATTGTAGAAGCAAAACCACGCGAAACCGTTGTAGTGATGATTACACCCGAGCAAATACTGGTTCAGGGCGAACCGGTTATCAGTGTGCAGGAAGTACTGGACAGTAAAAAGGCGATCATCGATGAAGTAAAGCAGAGGCTGATTTTGCAAAGGAAAAAAATTGTCGGTATTAGTACAAAAACGGTATCGCAAAGCGATGAAGTCACCGTGTTAGCGCATCGAACAGTACCTTTTCATTTGATAAAAAGGATCATGGCAAGCAGTACCAGTGCTGGTTATGGACAGATTTCTCTGGCCGTTGTTCAGAAAGCGAAAAATAAAGGCTCATACTCTGGTGACTGACGGTATTTCAAAACAGCAGAAAGAAGTCAATCATCAGATTGATGATGCCTGTACTCGTCTCGAAAAACTGAAAAGCGACGAAAAAAGTGTTAATGAAGAATTAAAACAGCTTGATACACAGCGTCAGCGGTTCACCATTCTCAGTGAAGTCAGTGACCGTTTAGAAAAACTGGAAAGACTGGGTGGCAGTGATTTATTCTGGGGCGAAGATCATAATCACGAAACGGTTGCAGAAGATCAGAAACGTGTCCGTAACTTAGTTATTAATTATGATTCACGTATGGCTGAACTGCTGACAAAGCAGAATACACAGGCTGACACATTTGAAAGTCTTAACGCAAAAGTTAATCTTTTAAATGAAGAGACAATAAACCTTCAGCAGCGTGAAAAAGCATTTGCTCTGGAATTTATTATTGAGCGCGAACCGGTAGAAATGCCTTATCGTGCAATGGCAATGCCATGGAATAAACGTGATGCGGATCAAAAGCAATTCAGAAAAGTCTTACTGATTGTTTTATTTTTCTCCATCTTGCTGGGCGTTTTAATTCCAATGTGGCACATTCCGATCCCCGACCGTGTCGAAGTCGTTGAAATACCCGAACGGCTGGCAAAATTAATGGTAGCTAAAAAAGAGCCACCGCCACCACCACCACCGCCCAAAAAAGAAGAAAAGCCGGAAGAGATTAAACCCGATAAGAAAGTCGAGAAAAAAGCAGAAAAACCGGTTCCTGAGAAACCTAAAAAAGCACCTAAAAAAGTGGCACGCTCTGGTTTAATGGCATTTAAAGATGACTTTGCCGATTTGATTGACGACACCCCTGTTGCCAACTTAGGTGCACAGGCAAAAATCAGTGGCAAAGGCACAAAAGCCAAAAAAACCACCCGCTCGCTGGTAACCGCCAGCGTTGGCAAAGCCAGTGGTGGTATTAATACTGCAGCCCTAAGCCGTAATGTGGGAGGCAGTGGTGAAAGTATAGGTGGTGTCGAGTTTTCACGAGTAGAAAGCACTATTGGCAGTGACTTCTTTGGTGAAGAGCGCCCACTTAGCGATGGCCCCGGGCCATCGCGTACTGATGAAGAAATTCAAATCGTGTTCGATAAATTCAAATCAGCGCTGTATCGCATCTATAATCGCGAACTGCGTAAAAATCCGACCCTGCAAGGCAAAATGGTATTGCGTTTAACCATTGAACCAGATGGTAGCGTGTCAGCATCAACGGTTGATTCCAGCGACATCGATTCAAATACACTGGGTAGGAAAATTGCAGCCAGAGTGAAAAAATTCAATTTTGGTGTTAAAGAAGGTGTGCCAGCTATAACTATTCTCTACCCCATCGACTTCCTTCCCGCAAGCTGAGTTTAGTAGGTTGGGGTGAATGTTTTTTATTTCTCGTTCCCACGCTCCCGCGTGGGAACGAGAAATAAAAAACATTCACCCCAATCTACGTGCTAGTCGAATCGCTTAGCATGTACAGCGTGTCATTACTAAAATCTTGTTCATGTGGCCATTGTATTGCTCCAAAAGCAACACTCACCTTCCGAAAATATTTAACATTTTTTAGCTCAGTAAAAATGCCTTTATCTAAATAAGGGGTAACATCAAAAAGCCGTTTTTCACCATTATCAAATGTAATCGCAAGCTTATAATCTTTTTCTGGTTTTACTGTAATTACTGTAGGGTTCATTATCTTAATCTCCAGGTCACCTCTATTTTAATGGATCAATTTTAAATACTGGTTCACCATTTATTGCTAATTCCCAATCAGCCATTAGCTCATCCTTATGTATTTCTATCCATGCTTCTACTAATTTTAATTTATTGTTTTTAATTTTTCCTTCAAGCAATTTACCACTCGGTATTTCAATAACAGCAGATTCTTCCTGGTAATGTACATGGATATGTGGCAGATGGTGCTGTTGGTTATCAAAATAGTACAAGCGTATAATAATGCCGTAGAACATTGATATTGTAGGCATTTATATCTCCATAAATAATATAGTGCTAACATTATAAAACCCCTCGGCAGAGCAATCAAGCGGCTATAGCCGTAAAGAAACTTGATAGTACTTTCAATGCCTGATTTTGTTTGTGTCTCACGCTGAGCATATTTTTCATTTTTATTTCAACCATCTGTCGAAATACCAACGTTTTCTGTGCGAAATTCAACATAATTACTATACTCAGTGACGTGTCTGTGTGAAACAGCACGGTATGTTGCTGACACAGTTTTCGTCAGTCCGTCATGCTATTCAAATGAAACCAAATACAAATCCAGAGAATCTCTGATCTAGGGAACCTATGATTAAGTCTGGGTCGAGTAGATTGCCATTTAAACCGTTCTGGTTCAAGGCGTGGAAAGCACGTAATAGCAGGGCTATTGCGAAGTTTCACAACGCGGAAACAGGACGGTTTAAATGGCAAGATGCCGATTCATGACCTAATCATAGGCTCCCTGTTTACAGAGCTTTCTCAAGGTGATTCCACGGGTGTTATTTGGTGTTAGCTGTTGTTTGATAATAGGAAATTAATCGCTGGTTCTGGTTTGTTTGCAAAAGTTTTTTTTGCGGCTTGTGTTTTTCTGTGTGCGGCGGGTAATGCGCTGGCAGATTTGCAAATTACCAAAACTATTGATGGATCACCTTCCCCAGCCGCTGAAAACGCAGTGGTTCGTTACAACCTTAGCGTTACCAACACCGGGCCGGGTAATCTCAATAACGTCATTATTGATGATGTTCCTGCTAACCTGAGTCTCCTTAATTTCACCGTAACCAGCGCAAACCCACCACCAAATAGTTCGGGGCCGGGAGCTAATCAGTATCAATTTAATAATCTGGCAGCTGGTGAAATCGTTACCCTAAATCTGGATGCAACGGTAACAGCCGCCGAAGCCTGTCCAATAATAGAAAATACCGCAAGTGTCAGCAGTGGAGGTTTTTTAGATAGTGCCACCGCGCCGGATATTGAATATAATTTTCAGTTAACCAGTGGTTCGTCTTCCAATGTTATCTCACATGTAGTAACCAGTAGTTTTTGTGAACTTTGTACTACGGGTGAAGTGCATATCAGAATCACCAACCCGACGACAACTACCCTGCAAAACATCACTGTGGTTGAAAACTTGCAGGCACTAGGGTTAAGTTACATTGCTGGTTCGACCACCTTGAATGGTGTTCCCATAAGTGATCCGGCAATAACGGGTATTGGTACGATACTAACCTGGGTGCCTTCGCAAATAGGTAATTTGGGTGCTTTAGGTGTGCATAATATTCGTTTCCGTGTCAGCACCTACAGTGAAGCTTCATTACTGACCAACCCGAACCGAAATATTATCGCCAGTGCTAGCTTCAATACGCCCTGTACCGGGGTGCAAACCGTTAATACAGGTTTGTTTGAATTGCCATTACGTGAACCGCTGCCAGAGATCACCAAGCTGGGACGTAATGTTGATGGCGGGCAAAATTCTGGCAACTACACGCCTATTGTTTTTGGGCAGGAATTTGATGACATTATCTGGCGTGTAGATGTTGAGAACAATGGTCTGGCTGGGTTGCAGGATTTGCTGATTGCAGACACCGTTGGCGGTAATTTTGTGGTTAATTATATTTGTCCAACGGAAGCGGCAG
>CAZALW010000192.1:0-6606 GCA_964485705.1 uncultured Thiotrichaceae bacterium | reverse complement strand
TGGTAAAACCTATTAGTTCACCATTTGACAAAACGTCAGCATTGCTAACAGGCACGCCCTGTTGAAACACATAAATAGAAACAACTGCTGTATTGCTGTTTGCTATTACAACACTGGAAGCTAAAGCGTAAAACAGTACGCCGAGTAATATACGAATCATTGTAATGGTTAATGGTTAATGGTTATTTGTTAATGGTTAATTAAGAGAGATATGAATCGGTTCGGTTTTTTCTCGTTCCCACGCTCTGCGTGGGAATGCATATCATTCCTGGCTATATGCACAAACATTAAACCAGGCAATACATGTCGGACGGTATGCGTTCCCATGCGGGAGCGTGGGAACGAGAAAAGTTTGTACTGTGTGATAAGCATGGTACGCATTCCCACGCAAGAGCATGGGAACGAGAAACAATTAACAATTATTAACAAAGCCACTTTTCACCTGCACAGTCCGCCATCACTTTGCGTAAGCTGGTGGCTTTTCTGAATATTCTGGCATCGGTTATTTTTTCCAGTATTTTTTCGGCTGCGCGGTAATCACTCACCTTAAAATGTGCAAAAGCCATAGCGTATTGAAATTCCTGGTTCTCAAGTAACCTGACCCTCAACAGATCATCGCGCATGGCAATGATCTGGTCATAATTACCACTTTCTACATGCAATGCCATTCTTTGCTGCATTTTGTCTTTCTGGTTTAGTATTTTTGAATTATTGAACAATGCACGCTGGTAATCGTTTGCCTTTTTAAACAGGGCTGCTGAATCCTTGTGTAATTCATTATGAAAGACACCTCCTTGTTCAAGTATTTTTGCTGCAGCATGAACATGATTCAGGTCGAGATAGGCATGTGCCATGGCTACATAAACATTTTTCTCACCCGGAAACTTCAATCTCGCCAGCTCAAGAAAATTCAAGCCTTCTTCAGGCTTACCGCTTTGACGCAGAGCATCACCTAAAGACACATAGTCATTAATACTTGCATCGAAATTTTTAATGTATGCAGAACCGAGCTCTACCGCTTCCTGAAACAAACCTAATTCAATGGCATAAAACATTTTGTTGCGTAAAAATGTTTTATCTTCAGGAAAAACACGCTGCGCCTGAGCCAGTACATTCCAGGCTTTATCACTTTGTTTATTCAACCAGTAAGACTGTGAGCGCAGCAACCATATTCCCGGCATGGTGTTTTCAAGATCTGCGGTTTTATCTAATTGGGCCAGAGCTTTTTTGTATTGCTCCAGCCCCATATAAGCCTGCGCCAGATAAACATAAATCACTTTGTTTTCCTGGCCTGCACTGATGGCAGATTCAAACTCTGCAATACTTTTCGGGTACAATTCCCGGTTAAGACTAATAATGCCGCTTAATGTATAAAAACGTTTTTTATCCAGCTTATCGTTAGTTTGATCAACCTTAGCAAGCGCTTCACTGGCTCTGGCATAATCATTGTCCTTTATCATTAATGCGGCCAATGAAAGATAATCCACCTCTTCTGTCGACTTGCCATAAAGGGAAAATGACATCAAACTAACAAATAAAAACATGCCAGTTACAACCAGACTGTTTGTTTTTTTGGCTAACATTTTTAACCTAACTCAAAGCGAATGGTCTGGTTTGCCCACGAATCCACCGCCTTGCCTTTATAACGAGCAGGCTCAAACAACCAGCTTTTAATTGCCTGCAAGGCTTTTTTCTCAAATATGCCAACAGGTTCAGATTCAATCACTTTGGCGGTTGATACCTTGCCTGATTTATCAATCAACAAACTAATCACCACATAACCTTCGATATCTTTGGCTTTTGCCCGACGAGGATATTCAACTGCAGCTCGCATCAATGCTCTGGCAGTTGTGTCCACCATGTCACTGGTCATCACCACATCATTGGTATTGCCTAGCAGGCTATTATTATCCATATTGCCTAAAGCAAAGGCCGGCAAGCCCAAATCTAGACCTGCAATATCTGAACCCATTTCCAGTATCAATGGCGGTGCCATTTTTATTGTACGTTGAATTTTCTTTTTAACGACCTGTTTTTTTGGTTTTACCTGTTTCGGTTTTTTCACCTCAAACTCTGATGAATATGATGCCACTTTTTTTATCGGTTTTTCGCTGAATTGATTCATCACTATCAGCATAAAAAAAACAATGGCTGAACCCGCCAGCATCCAGAACACGGCAATGGCACGAATGCGTTTATGCTCAATAATACTCACGGTTTAACTTCCTTCCCTGTCGGTAATAACGCCAACATTGGCAGCACCCGCCATACGAGCCTGGTCAACAACCTCAATCAGCTTACCTGCCGATACACCTTCATCTGCTACTACCAGTACAGTTGAATCACTACTGGCATCGAGTTTTTCTCTTACATAATTTTGAATAACCCAGGTGCGAACCGGCTTGCCATCAATAAAAACATCACCGGATGAATCAATATGAATTCTGATTGCTTTTGTTGAAGACGGCGCTGCACTCGATGCCTTGGGACGATTAATATCGAGGTCATAGTCTTTAACAAAAGTTGCACTGACCATAAAAAAGATAAGCAGGATAAATACAATATCAATTAACGGTGATATGTTTATTTCCTGCTGTGTACTGTCTCTTTCTTTATATCTCATGGAAATCTCTTTTTAATTTTGAATTACGAATTATGTATTACGCCTGTTATGTCAGCTTTTCTCGTTCCTACGCTCCTGCTTGGGAACGAGAAGAACAATCCAAAACAACCAGATTCATAATTAGTAATTAGTAATTCGTAATTAATTTTGACGGACCGACAATAAATCTTTTATCTGCGCCAGATCTATTTCTATTCTGGCTTTTTTTCTATTTAGATATCCGTTAATCAATAAACCCGGTATGGCAATTGTTAAACCAAACTGGGTAGTTACCAGTGCTTGTGAAATGCCACCGGCAATACCACCTGTCTGACTGAATAACTCCATATCTGTCAACGAATCGAAGGTTTCAATCATGCCGCCAACCGTACCTAAAAGCCCAAGTAATGGTGCTATAGATACGATGATGATTACCAATATCTGATAGCGTGAAAGCTCTCTTTCTACACTGCCAAAGGCATCATCCAGGTATTTCCTTATTGGATAAACGTTTTTACTTTGCAAACGAAAGGCTTCGACAACAGCACTTTCAATAATATTATTCGCTGTCTTCCATTTTCCTTTCTCATAATCTTCGACCAGTGTTCTAACACTTTTAGTATGACCAGCACGCGACAAAACGGCATAGCGATACCCTAATGCATACCACAGTAACAGGGTCGCAAGGATCAAAGGCGGCATGACAAAGCCACCGGATTGTAGATACTCGATCAGTTCAAAAATATATTGCATTTAATTAATTACGAATTACGAAAAGAAAATCACTAATTGTTCATTGGTGTTGTAGTTGTATTTGTTCTTGTTATTTTTCCATCCTTTGGTTCGTTAACAGCACTTCCATGTGCTACTGCTCATTTGTTGTTTCTCCATCCGAATGCAATAAACGTGCCGAGCGATTAATTCGTAATCCACTGTCATCTCGACCAGCGGGAGAGATCTTGTACTACAGCGGAATAAGATCTCTCCCGCTGGTCGAGATGACAACTGGTCATTTTGGTACTCGTAATTAGTAATTAGTAATTAGTAATTAGTAATTAGTAATTATTTAACTATCTGCGGAGCATCATAAATATTGATAATATTAAGCGCTGCCTTTTCCATGTCATCTTTAATCCGATTACTCCAGCCTGACAGTAGATTGCCCAGAACAAGTGCGGGGATTGCAACAATCAAGCCTAATTGTGTAGTCACCAATGCAACGGAAATACCACCGGATAATAATTTTGGATCGCCTGTACCAAACTCGGTGATAATATCGAAAGTCGATATCATGCCGGTAACGGTTCCAAGCAGACCTAATAGAGGTGTTACCGCTGCGATAACAATGATGATTGCACCAAAACGATTTAATACCGTGCTTTCGTGCAGGATACTTTCTGCGATGATATCTTCAAGATGATCTCGATCACGCTTCAGGTTACGCAGTGTTGCACTAACCACTCTTGAGGTGCTGCCCTTGAATTTTTTGCATATATCCTGCGCTGCTTCAATATCATGTGATACCACATGACTTTTGATGCCCGATAAAATTTTTTCAGTTGCTGAACTTGCTGATTTGAGAAAAGCAGAGCGCAGAATAATAAGTAATACGGCAAGCCCACCCAGGATCACAATAATCCAGCCAACCATGCCACCACTGTTGATGTATTCAACAATGCTTTCACTGGCACTGGCATTAACTTCGGTAAAGCGGTTTTCATAAATAAAAATGTCAAGCTGGTCAGTGTGCTCGCTTTTATATTCACCAGAAAATAGACTAGCCGTCACAGCCGAAGCAGGCTGTGACCATAGCTTAAATTCACCATTGCCCGCAGGCACCAGAATACCTTTAGCCTTGTCGGACATACCATAAGTCGCTATTTGCCCAATATGCAATAATTGGCCATCTACACGTTCGCCATTTTCTGCAAAAAAACTACCCGGCACCTTACGTAGTGAACGCACCGATTCAAGCATTTCAAAAGCATGCCCCATAAGCACGCCAACTTTCTCATTACTCGCTACATCATCGGCAATACCAACATGAATATCATGTGACTTTAAAGTTTGACCTGCCTGCTCAAATGTTGAGGAAAAACTATTTTTATTATCACGAGCCGACTCAAGTGTTAGTTCACTTTCAAAAAATAGGTCATTTAAATTCTTAGACTCGTCCTGCAACTGACGGAAACTTTGTGATAACTGCTCTACCTGGCTACTCAAGGTTTTTTTTGTCGCACGAGTTTCGGATTTTAATTTTGCCAGACGCTTCAGCAAGTTTCTTTGTTGTTCTACCAGGTAAGCATATTCACGTTGATAGGCTGACTGCAGTTCCATCCTTTGGTCCGTTAACGGCACATCCATGTGCCACTTCTCACTGGCTGTCACCAGGCTGGTGTATGACATTAACATTGTGCTTAAGACACAAATAAACAGGACAATACCTTTGTTATTCATTACAGAGTTTTTCATTACAGGTTTAACCACTACATTTGATTAGACTATATTTTATAAGAACGTGGCAGCACGCCAGGTAGTTACACTTAAAGTATATTTGGCAACTCGAAGTAACCAACGCGAATCTGTTTTTCAAGAGAGTCAAACAATTTTTTTATCTGACTTATATCAACAGGATTTTCTGTCAGTACAGCGTTCCAACTATTGCCACTTTTTTTAAAATAACCAAACTTGTCATCACTGGTATCGTCACCGATTTTGAAGTACATTAAAACCATGCCGATTTTTGCAACATGCGCCAGGTACTCCCGCTTTTCGTGTTCATGCATGTTAATCGAAACTGACTGCCTATAAATAGCGTTGTTACGTGATAATTTCAGCTCATCCTCAACCATCGACCATAATGTATTAACGGCTTTGTGAGATGACAGCACATCGGATTTAAGGTTTTTCTCATATGACTCTATGGTGTTTAGACGGTCACCAACTTTAAAAGGCAAACCGCTAGCCACATAAAATTTAAGTTTTTCAATTTCAATAAGCAGAGCATCTTTAACTGTTTCTTTGTCTGCCCCGATTTCTTTAATCAGTAATTTATTTTTTAATAAATCATCTTTTAATCTGACTAAAGCAAGGTCTTCCTGTTTGATATTTGCATTGATGGTGTTTTTTTGTGTAATCAAACCACGCATTTCTAACTTGTGTTCATCCCTTAGTTGTTGCAATTCATTACTAAGGTCACTAACCTCACCTCTTAACTTGACCAGTTTTTCAGATAAGTTAAGGTAGCTTTCTTCTGGCTTGTTTTCTTCCGGATTGGCAAATACATTTTCAATGCCAATGCTATACACTAGCACTGCACAAAAAAATACTTTTAACGGTTTGTTGTTATTCATATCTCGATATTTCACTAAAGTGGCGTAACCATCGACATAAGTTATCAATAAAATGTTACGTAACCGTTACACAATTATTGCAGTTATATGACAACGTACAAAACAACAAAAATCATCGCATTTATTTCTCGTCATGGCATAACAAAATGTTAACCACACTCACTAAATATTACTTTTACCTGATTCTGCATAAACCACGCATCACATTGCTATCAATAGCTATGCTGGTGATTTTCTTCACCTGGCACAGTTTCAACTTCCGACTGGATGCGTCCTCCGATTCATTAATAATTGAAAACGACCAGGCTTTAAAGTTTTATCAGATGATAGAAAAACAATATGGCTCAGATGATTTTCTGTTTATTACTTATCGCCCTGAAGATGACTTGTTCAGTGAGTCGGTGAAACAGGATTTACGCGCATTAACGGTAAAACTTAAAACACTGGCGCGTGTAAAATCGGTTATCAGCATTCTGGATGTGCCATTAATTGATAGCCCACCCGTCACCCTTTCAGATATTCAGAAAAAAACACTTACCCTGGAAAGCCCGGAAACCGATTTACAACTGGCAAGGCGGGAACTGCTTAACAGCCCACTCTATGAAAACCTGTTAATTAGCAGTGATGGTACAGTGACCGCTATACAGGTAA
>CAZALW010000191.1:0-6611 GCA_964485705.1 uncultured Thiotrichaceae bacterium | reverse complement strand
ACTATTGTTGATGAGTGGTGCGAGGGTTATATGCTCGGTGTTTCTCTTGCTCAGGCGTTATGGGATTCAGCCGGCCTGGAAATGCAAATATTATTAACGCCAATATTGGGCTTTACTGAATCAACCAAATGGCAGGCGCATGATTTTCCTACTGAGGCTGAAGTAGCAAATATACGAAATACAATTACTCCAAATGCGCAGGCTATTCATGCTTACTGGCTGCAAAGAAGAACGGATTTTAAACCTTCGGTTTCAACGGTGCGAAGAGAATTACCACGCATTGGCCGCAATGATCCCTGTCCCTGTCCCTGTGGCAGTGGTAAAAAATATAAAAAGTGTTGTTTGCACTGATTCATTATTTTCAGGTCATGCTTGCAACTATGATCCTATGAAACTTATTTTTTTCTGAGGTTTTGGATTTCTCGCTACAGCAAACTTCCCGGAATGAGAACAACGAGTGGCATACTCGCCTGATTGTTTTCCAGTTTCAATCGATGTGGATGTTGCTGCATTACGGATAATTGATCTACCAGAAGTATCTTTCTTCAGGAAGCTATTTTTGGCGGCAAGTGATTTAGTATTCATAGAGGTGAGTATAGCTTAATAATGTGCGTCTTAGTACGTTTATTTGTATTCATAAAATATTGTAAAACAATGAGTTAGAGTAGATTTATAGGACTGATATGAGCTTTAATAGTCGGCAAATAGATGCGGGTTTTGGATGGCGTTAACAGCTGATAATTGAAAAAACGAATACCTCTGATATTAGTTTAACTCAGATGAAATTAATAAAAATTGAGTTAGATTATATAATACGCAAATGTACGTATAAAGATATCAAAGGGGCAGGCAAGAATGGCATCTCTGAAATTGAGTTTTCATTTTAATTCTGACTATAGGTTATTCACAAAAATGTACATGTTATACGGAATCGAAACGAGATCGTTTAATCGCCACCATGACAAACGGTAAAACGGTAACAGCGATAATTATTGGGCCGTAATAAATTATGTTATCACTGTAATCTGCGTTACCGATAAAACGCTCATTAAATACAATCAATGCATGTGTGATTACAATAAGCAGACCAACTATTGTGATCATTGTGCTGCGTGCCAACGGCACAGCCATTCCATAGACTATATAGGGTAACATTCCGGCAATCAATACGCTTGTCATCAGTTTATATCCGGTTTCGAAAAACGGTACAAATGCAGATATTAATGACAATATTAGACCGATTGTGAGGAACAGGTAACCCGGTGTGTTTGCATATGATTGAGTATGCACAATATCACCTCCACATCAGTTAGTGACCTGAGTGTGGCTGAATTAAGCGACTAACCCAGGTCAAATTCGATTGATACTGAAATGTTACTGCCAAACCAGATATGATTATCCGGAATAATAATAGTGGAATAACAGTAAATCATGCTGACTGATGAGTTGCAGCACTTTTTAATAAAAAACTTATTCCTGAAAGACCTTTTCTTAACCATTTCATCAGGCTCGGGTAACATTGTAGTGCACCTCTTGACACTCTTACTGCGTAATCCTGTATGGTTACAAAATATTGCTATTGTCGTAAAGATTATGTTGAAGGTGCTAAGTCAGTATCGGGTATACCAGGTTGTGATTAGTTAGTGGTCGAAGGCATGATGTGTTTGTCTGGAAAGCGTTTGAATGACAAAAAAACGCCACGAGACTGGTTTATTTTGATTTGTATCAACCTAAAAATAGCTAAGCTTTATAAACTGGTGTTATTCTAGATGCTTATCAGGAGGAAATGATGAAAAAGCCCGTACGTGTAGACCCACTTGATGCCTTCAGCTCTGCTTATGAAACCATGTATGAGCGTGTTGCTGAAAACTTGCATAACGCAAAAGAACAAACTGGTACATTGCTGCATAAGCTTATTGATGAAGCAAAAGACAAAGCAGTAGATCTTGGCGAATTATCAGAAGAGGACGCAGATAAGCTGACTGTCTGGCTCAAACGTGATCTTGATGATGCCATTGATCATATTGCCGAAACAGATGAAAGGCTTAAAGACTGGCTGGGTTTTGAAACCACGCTTATTGAAAGTGCCTTGCTGTACCTGTTGCTGGAGACAGCCGATAAAACCACTGTTGAGCTTTTGCGGTTAAAGCAGAATGCCGAGCGTTCTTCTATCTATCACACTGGTGAAGTCACCGGCCCTGGCATGTTGATTTGTGACCAATGCGATGAAGTTCTGCATTTTCACAAAGCCGGGAGGATTCCGCCATGCCCACGCTGTCATAAAACAGTTTTTCATCGTGAAGGAAGAAAAGTGACACAAGGCTAAGCAACGTCAGTCTTTCAGGTATGAGCAGGTACTGTCCTGAGCCTGTTAGCGTGAGGCATGAACATAAGAAATGAGCATAGAACAACTAAACCAGAATCACGCACACCATACAGCCAATAACAGTCTTTGCATCATAACAGGTGAGGGCGGCATACCTGTCGTCAAAATCCAGAACCGTCACGCCAGCGCTTTAATCAGCTTGCAAGGCGCACATCTGCTTAGCTGGATACCAAAAGGTGAGGAAGAGGTCATCTGGTTATCTGAGGACGCAAAATTTTCACCTGGCAAATCAGTTCGTGGCGGTATTCCTGTTTGCTGGCCCTGGTTTGGTGCGCATGAAACAAATCCGGATTATCCCGCTCATGGTTTTGCCCGCACCACAAACTGGCAAATTCTTAGTACCGAAGCATTAGACGATGGTGGTACTCGTGTCAGTTTTACTACACAGCCTCAGCCTGCAACGCAAGCCATGTGGCCAGCTGAAACAACAGTGCAGTTGCAGCTAACCATTGGCAATAAACTGGAAATGGAGATTATCACCCATAACAATGGTTCAAAGCCCATTACCATCGGTCAGGCATTGCATACTTATTTCAGGGTAGGTGATGTTAGCAATGTTTCGCTACACGGTCTGGATGATACCGGCTATCTCGACAAACTCGACGGCTTTACGCATAAGCACCAGCGCGGGCCGTTAAACTTCATTGAAGAAGTTGACAGAATCTACCTCGACACGACCAGTGAATGTGTCATAGAAGATAAAGCCTTAAATCGAAATATCGTTATTATCAAATGTGGTAGCCATTCTACCGTGGTCTGGAACCCCTGGCAGGAAACTGCCAGCAAAATGGGTGATCTTGGCGAGCAGGGCTACAAAAAAATGTTGTGTGTTGAAAGCAGTAATGCGGCTGAAGATATTGTTACCATCGAGCCGGGGAAGGTGTATCAACTTTGGGTGCAATATAGTGTACAGACACGCGCTGAATAGTATTCTATAAATTACATTATGTTTTTATCTTAAAGTATTGTATTTTATATATTTGTTCGTTTTTAAATTTAAAGCCGAGACAAATAATCAGCTACTGCACTAAGCTCTGCATCCGATAAAACCTTAACTTCGGTGACCATTGCCGGATTGGCGTTTTTTCGATAACCGTCGCGAATCCATTCTAACTGGCGTAATAAATAGGCATAATGCTGACCTTTCAGGCTGGGGAAAAAAGCATCATTATTACCCTGACCCTGTTCGCCATGGCATTGCGAACACCTTTTCTGGTAAATATTTTTAGCAAGATCAAGGTTTTTGCCGGAGCCCACGCCAGGCACTGGATCTTTATCCATGGCTGCGATGTAGGCGGTAACATCACTAATGCCCTGCGAGCCGCCAATGACGGCTGGATCAGTAAACGGATACATGGTGGGGTTTTCGCGGTTCTTGTCGCGAATGTCAGATAGCTGTTTTATCAGCACATTACGGTGCTGACCGGCGATGACGGGAAAACTGCCGTCTATTTTGCCCCAGCCATTTTTCATGTGACAACTGGCGCATAAGGGATAGATTTTTTTTCCATTGTCGATATTGGGTGTTAATTCCAGTGCCTGTATTATTTCCTCAGGTGTTGATATAGCGTAGCTGGGCAAAAAACCAATTAATGCTAAAATACCACTTATTAGCAAGTTTCGGTAATAACGTTGCTGTGAATATCGATTTAAATGTGCTAAATCTGAATGTCTTGAACTAGAATATTTAATAATCATAATCTTTCTACGTAACCCGGGTGTGACGGCATATTTTGCGCGTAGCATAACATTCCTGGTCGAAAACTCTTTACCTGAATTTAATTTTTCATGGCAGATCAAACTACAGTGTATTTACAACAATGAATTTTAAAGCCGTTTTACTTTATACAAGCTTGCTTGTGCTTGCTTTTTCTGTGCAGGCAAAGGAAATAAAAACCATCGAAACCGACGATGCGGATATCGACGTACGTGTATTCCCGGCTGAAGGCAATATCCTGCTACTGGGGTTTGCCTGTGACGAAGGCAATAGTTTAGCCGAAGAAAAAACCGCTATTTCCCTTGCTAATGATGGTATCGAAGTCTGGATGCCAGATATGTTATCAGGTTTTATGCTACCTAAAGTGCGCAGTAGTCTGACCGCTATTTCTACCGAAACGCTGGTGGCAATCATTGATGAAGCCACTAAAACCGGAAAACAGGTATATTTGATTGCCAGTGGCCCGGATACCGAATTGATATTACGTGGTGCCAGCAAATGGGAAGCCGGTAATAATAGTAGTGAAACAAAACCAGAAGCTATTAAACCCGAATTCAACAAACCCGCATTTAATAAATCATTAGCGGGCGCAATATTGATGTTTCCACGTTTGTTTAAAGAAACACCCGTACCGGGAGTCACACCTGAATATGTTGATGCTGTCGGTAAAACCCGTTTGCCTATCATGTTGCTTGAAGGCGAACGTACACCTAATCGCTGGGGCATTAATACACTAAGCCATGAGCTGCAAAAAAGTGGCAGCATGATTACCGCAAAAGTGATTCCTAATGTGCGTGGCTATTTTTTTAAGCGTAAGGACGCGAATCGATCAGAAGATGTAGTGACCTCGCAAATGGCCGGTCTGATCAAAGTCAGTTTATTTTACCTGGAGAAAGATAACCAATGATAACGTTACTATTAAAACGAGTATTGATGTTAACCGCTTTTATGAGCATGTTTATCGGCATGTCTGGTCTGCTACAGGCGGCAAATTTAAAGCCTGTTGAAGGCGAAATTGCCGCGCCACCATTGGTGTTACAGGATATACAGGGTAAAACCCACAACCTGAAAGACTATAAAGGTCAGGTAGTGCTGGTGCAGTTCTGGGCAACATACTGTCCTCCCTGCCGTCATGAAATGCCATCAATGAACAGAATGATGAAAAAAATGGGTGATGTCCCCTTTAAAATTCTTGCTGTTGACATGGGCGAAACTAAAGCAGAGGTTCAGCAGTTTGTCGATGAAGTCAAACCCGAATTTACCATATTGATGGATGAGGAAGGCAAAAGTATTGCGGACTGGCGGGTGTTCGCGGCTCCGTCAAATTTCATTATTGGTCCCGAAGGTAACATTCGTTATACCTTGTTCGGTGGTGTCGAATGGGATTCTGATGAACTCATTGAAAAACTAAAAGCTGTCGGTAAAATTAACTAGCACAAAAGCACATCGAGTAAAGTAGCGCATCTTAGGTTGAATTCACAGTAAACTTCCAGCCATTAATTGCAACAAAACGTATATGTATGAGTAAACAAGCCATTATTTTTGAAGTCAGTGACCGTAGTTTTGATAAATATATCATTGGAAATTCAAATAAAGTCCCGGTGTTTGTCGCTTTTATCAGCGTCTGGTCCGAACACTGCATGCAAATGTCTGATATGTTTGCCGCACTGGCAACCGAGTTTGCCGAAGAATTTGTTTTCGCAAAAGTGGATATTGAAGAAAATAATCAGTTAAAAGAGCAGTACAACATCAAGAACATACCGACACTAAAAATCTTTGTTGATGGTAAACCTGTGGTCTCGGAAGAGGGTAAGTTAAGCGAAGAAGAAGCCAGAGCCTTGCTGAAAACGTTTGACATTGTTAATAAAGTCGAAGAAACAAGAATTCAGGCGCGGCAGTACCACATGCAGGGAGAAACCATACAGGCTATCACACTGCTTACACAGGCAGCACAACAAGACCCGTCAAACACAAAAATAGCCATGGACATGGTTCAAATATTTATCGACATGGAAGAAATAGAGCAGGCTAAAGCATTATTTGATCGACTACCTGACACAGATAAGAACAGCGAAACCGGGCTAAGTCTAACCGGCCAATTGTGGGTAATTAACGAGGCAGGAAAAACCACAGGTTTACCTGCATTAAAAGAAACACTGCTGACTAACCCGGACGATTATAGCGCCCGCTTTGATAGCGCAATATGTGAAATTGCACAACACAACACCCAACAGGCGCTCGATCATTTATTTTACATTCAGCAAAACAATGCAGAATTTAAAGAAGGTGCGGCAAAAGAGATGATTGTTAACATTATCAACACCATCGCAGCCAATAACCCTGAAAAGGCGCAGCAGTACCGCTCCCGGTTAGCAGGAATGCTAGCGTAAGATTATTTGTAACTACTCAGCGTATTCTCTCAGTAAGCATGCAGGTTATTGATTTTTCAGGTCGCTGTGAATACATCCGTGTACGCTCTACTGCAACATCCTTGTTGCAGATGCCTGA
>CAZALW010000190.1:0-6617 GCA_964485705.1 uncultured Thiotrichaceae bacterium | reverse complement strand
TGAAGGTGTTGCCTATACAGATAAAAAACTCGATATTACCGATAAAGTGCTTGATAAAATGAAAGCAGAGTTTAAGAAATAATTACTAATTACTAATTACTAATTACTAATTACTAATGACAGTGATCGTGGTTATTGACGTAATAAAATATATAACTATAGTTGCTGTTACTCGTAATAAATGTGCCAGCCAACAATTTGTAATTCTATCCTTTGGTTCGTAATTCGTAATTTGAAATTCGTAATTAAATAACTATGGCAATTAAACTTATCGAGCTGGCTGAGAATATAGGTTGCCGCTTGTATGGCAAAGATTGCCTGATTGAAAATGTGGCTGATATTCATCATGCAACAAAAGGGCACCTTGTTTTTGTTTATAATCCAAAGTATCTGGACAGCATAAAATCAACTAAAGCATCAGCCATAATCATTAAGCAGGAATGGCTGAACGAGTGGACGGAAAGCAGTAACAAACCAGCATTAATTTCTGACAATCCACGCCTGGCTTTTGCCAAAGCTGCAACATTATTAAACCCGGTAAGCATTGCTGATGCAGGGGTATCAGATAATGCAACAATTGCGGATGATGTCATCGTTCCGGCTTCAGCCAGTATTGGACACAATGTTGTTATAGAGTCGGGTGTTAAGCTGGGCGAAAATGTGTCGATAGGTTCCTGCACAGTGATTTCTCATGACTGTAGTTGTGGCGACAATACCGTTATTTACCCGAATGTATCCATTGGACATAAAACTCAAATAGGCCACAATTGTACCCTTTTTTCAGGTGTTGTTATTGGCACCGATGGTTTCGGTTATGTGAAAGATGGAGAAACCTACATAAAAGTCCCGCAAATAGGCAATGTCATCATTGGCAACAATGTTGATATAGGCGCAAATACAACGATTGACCGTGGCGCTTTGCTAGACACCATTATTCATGATGGTGTAAAACTCGATAATCAAATACAGGTAGCGCATAATGTCGTCATTGGTGAACATACCGTTATATCAGCCTATACGGCTATAGCCGGTTCGGCTAAAATTGGCAAACACTGTTTGATTGGCGGCGCTGTTGGCATCCGTGACAATATTGAAATTGTCGATAATGTGGTCATCACAGGTAGAACTTTTGTGTCATCATCAATAAAACAGCCAGGTTCTTATTCGTCCAGTATATTGCTTGATACCACCAGCAACTGGAAGAGAAACGTTATGCGATTTAAGCATCTGGATGAAATGGCCAGGCGTTTAAAAACAGTAGAGCAAAAACTAAAATTACTAATTACTAATTACTAATTACGAGATACTGGTGGTTTATAAAACACTTACAAAAAGTGGCACGGTTGGTAAAAACCAAAAAACAACCAAAAACTGCCTAAATTAGTAATTAGTAATTAGTAATTAGTAATTAAAATCCAGGAGTTTTATTTTGAGTGAAATGTACATTGAAGAAATCAGACGATTTTTACCGCATCGATATCCTATGCTGCTTATCGATAGAGTATTGGAATGCGTGCCAGGTGAAACCATAACAGCAATAAAAAATGTTTCAGTCAATGAGCCACATTTTACCGGGCACTTTCCACAAGAGCCAATTATGCCAGGTGTGTTAATTATTGAGGCGTTAGCACAGGCGACGGGTTTGTTAGGTTTTCGTACCATGAGTGAAGAGCCCAGTGATGATGTTCTGTACATGCTGGTAGGTGTCGATGGTGTACGGTTTAAGCGACAGGTTGTGCCGGGTGATCAGTTAATGTTAAAAGCTAAAATTGAACGTCGCTCAAAAATTATCTGGAAGTTTTCCTGTGAAGCCACAGTAGATGGTCAGTTATGTACCGCTGCAAATTTATTGTGTGCGGCTTCGCCAAAAGATAAGTAAATAAACAAACAAAAAACTTTTTATCCGCAGATGAACATAGATGAACACAGAAATTTTTTAGTTTCCGCCTGCGGCGAAACTAATAATACAAGAAAATTGCTCCTGCATTTTCTATATACCGTCCATCCATGGACATAAAATGCTTGTATCTGTGTTCATCTGCGTTGACGTGCATGGACGCACTAATGTCGCGGGCGCATGGAGCGCAGGAGCGACCATCTGTGGAAAAAACCTTGTTCTTTTGTAACTGCTCAACGAGTAGTTAAATATGCTGAGTACTTATAATGATTCATCCACAGGCAATAATTGATTCATCTGCAAAAATTTCTGATGATGTCAGCATTGGGCCCTTTACAGTTATTGGGGCGAATGTTGAAATTGGCTCAGGTACGGTGATTTCATCGCATGTTGTGATAAACGGGCCAATAAAAATAGGCAAGGATAATCGGATTTTTCAGTTTGCCTCAGTAGGTGAGAAGCCGCAGGATCTTAAATTTAAGGATGAACCGACAGAACTGATTGTTGGTGATAGAAATACAATTCGCGAATATGTCACCTTGCATCGTGGCACGCCTGGTGGTGGTGGCGTAACACAAATTGGCAACGATAATTTTTTCATGGCAAGTAGCCATGTGGCCCATGATTGTGTCATTGGCAACAACATTATTATGGCAAATGCAACCGCGCTTGCCGGTCATGTCACTATTGAAGACCATGTAATACTGGGTGGTTATACCACAGTACATCAATTTACCCGAATTGGCGCGCATGCCTTTACCGGTTTTTCTACAGCAATTGACCGTGATGTCTTGCCATTTTTTACTGTTGCGGGCAACCGGGCACGTGCCATTGGCATTAATAAAGAAGGTTTAAAAAGGCGTGGTTTTTCTCCTGAAACAATTCGTGCGCTTCAAGGTGCTTTTAAATTACTGATTAAATCCAGTTGCTCGCATAAGGTTGCACTGGAAAAAGTTGAAGAAATTGCCGAGCAGGATGAAAATGTTCGCATGATGCTGGATTTTCTTGATACTAGCGAGCGCGGCTGGATTCGATAGTTTCTTACAACGCTATTTTGTAGATTCGAAGTGTGGGCAGGTTTTAGCGAATAAAAAGGCTCTAAAAACAATTGTTTTTAGAGCCTTTTTTTTAGGTTAAACTGAAATCAAAATTCTGTATGTATTAAATGAAACATGTGCCGAACTGCGGTGATTAGTTGCTGCAGATCTAAATACAACAGATGGCACCGCAGTTCTTTTAGGTGGCTTCATTTCTGATGCTGTAGGCGTGAGTTTCATGCCTGCATAACACGCAGTAAGGATTTACTAAATAATGGGTATTCTTTTCATGTGTTTCGATATTAATATATAACCCGAGAGTAATAACATCATGATGCGTCGCACTAACTTTTCAATAATACTGTTTGCCTGTTTTTCTATAACCCTGGTTAATGCAGGCATAGTAAATACAGTCCATGCTGCGCAGAAGGCTACTAAAGAAGTACTACAAAATGATCCCCGAAATGTCTACGGTAAAGTGACGGATGTTATTACTGAGTCTGGTTACACTTATGCCGAGGTTGATACCGGTGAAGAGAAAATATGGGCGGTAGCGCCTGTTGTTACCCCACTAAAAAAGGGTGACATGATCTCTTTTTCAACAGAGATGCCCATGCAAAATTTTCACAGTAAAATCATAGGGCGTAATTTTTCTATCATTTATTTTATAAAACGTTATATTACTGATAAGGAAGTATCAACAACTGCTTCACCACAGAGTCAAATCAAACAGCAACAGAAGCTTAAACCCAAACCAAAACTCAGTACAAATAATGCAGGTACACCCGGTGAGGTCGAGATTGGCGGCTACCTGCGTGTGGCAACGCTGGATGGACTTAATGGAAAAACGAAAAAGTTTTCTGATTTCAAAGGGAAGCCACTGATCATTAATGTCTGGGCGAGTTGGTGCGGCCCCTGTCGGGCTGAGATGGGTTCGCTGGAGAGGCTGGCACAACGCTATAACGGAAAAGAATTCAACGTCATCGGTATTTCAACAGACGACTATCGCAATAAGGCTGAGCTCTTCCTCAAACAAACAGGAACCACTTTTGAGAATTTTCTCGACAACAAACTGTTACTGGAAAATATGCTGGGCGCAAATACCATTCCACTGACTATTTTGGTCGACGCTGATGGTCTTGTATTGAAAAAAGTTCGTGGTTCACGTGAGTGGGATAGCCCAAAAATCATCGAGGCGATTGCGCAAGTATTTCAGCTCAAGTTAGTGCCTTAGTACTGATATAGTCGATATTTTAGATTAACTATATTGTTTAACTTGTTGTAAATAATCTATATTATTGTGGTTTTTCTTCGATGTTTTAAGAGCTTGCTGTTTAAGGAATGGTTAGTTTCGCTGTAAACGCCCCATCCCGAAATGTTATCTCAACTTCTGCTTCACCGGATGACAACACTGTATATTCCCCGGGGTTATTTAATATTCCGCTGATGATGCTAATGCTCTGGTTACTATAACTCGTATCAGTATCTGTCGTTACATCGTCACTACTATCATCTGAGAAATTAGCGCTAATAATAAATGTGATTTCAGATGGTCTTGTTGCCAGAATAAACGCGCTATTATCGGAAAGGCTTGTGCCGTTTGCCGTCACAGAAAGCGATATTACCGTTACATCAACAACGTTTACCGTGACGCTATCAGATAAACAACTTAGGCTACCGCTGGCGCAGGTAACCAGAGTATCTAGTACCACACCATTTTTAATGTCATCATCAGAAATGATCTGCTCGACATCTCCGCAGGCTACTGAGATCTCAGTGCTGTTATTAGACGATATTCCGGTAATATTAATGTGTTGGTGATCAGTTGAAAATGCGATAGAGGCGACGCTATTATCATCAACACCCCATTTACTGTTAGCACTAATATTTTGGTTAAACGATGTTCCATCCGTTGCCTGATAGTTACCCACCGCTTGTAGAGACACGACGGTATCTTTTACCATATCGGTATTGTTAAAACTGCATGCGGTCAGATTTGTTTCGCTTTTGAGGCACAACTTTAAACTGTTGAGGTTGTTATCCAGTGTCTGGTTAAAACTTGCCGATGTAATGATGTTGCCACTACTTTTGGACAAGGCTTCAGCCTGAATAATAACATTACCAGTTTCCACCGCCTGTAAAATTGGCTGGCTGTCCACCGTGTTAATAAAAGCACGTTGTGATGGCGCATTATCTTCCTGATTTTTGATCAGCCATGTGATGCTATTAATTATTGTGTTGTCGACTGGACGAATCTCTTCGCTGCCATCATCATTCAAATAACTACCAATTGGATGTATTTGCTGTGACTGGCACATATTGATAATGACAGGGGTACTATTGAGCATTATTACCTGATCAAATTTTGCAGCAGATACGTTCACATCCAGCGTTGTACTTAAATTCCCGACCTTAGCCGTTATGGTAACCATTTCCGCAACAGCGCCCGTTTCAAGTCGACCACTCTGATTGATTGTGCTGTTAGCTCCGTCAGACAGTGACCAGACTATATGATTATTTACGGTCACCCTATCAACACCGTTTGAGTTCAAGCCTTCAATCTTGTAATCAAAAAAAGTGTCGATTGAGATGATGTCTTGCGTTTCATAGGTGGAAAAACTAATAGCAATAAGGTCTAGACTGGCAGCAGTAAACAAGTCAACCAGTTTTGTTTCTTTATCAGCATCGCTGCATGCCGCCAAAAAAAGTAAGCCGCTACAGATAAAAATACCCGTGACCGTTTTAAAACTCATAACGAATTCCTATATTAAAAGAATTAATTTTAAGTTTGTCACCGCGATATAACTGGATAAAATCAGCTTTGAGTGCAAGTTGCGGAATACTTTTCAACGTTTCTTCTATGCCAATGCCCCAGCTGACTCCGTGAAATGTTTCACTAAATGTTGGTACATCCACATAGGAAGATTTTATTTCAACCTGACTATAACCCAGGATTAGATTTATATGCAGTGCGTGACGGGGATTAGCGGTAAAACGATAGAGTATTGAACTGGCAATGGGGATATCGGTTACCAGCTGGTTAAGATTATCGTCACTGATGCCTGACAAGACCACAAGCTCAATTTTGTGAACATCTCTCGCGTAGCCCAGACTGATATTGGCCGCTATCGGGTTAGTCGTCCCTGTGCTGGTCTTTATATTGATAAATGAAGTTGCCAAACCCACGTAAGTACCCGCATTGACAACAGAAGAGTTGAGCAAGATTAGAAACAACAAGTGATTTAATCTGGTTTTAATCATTAGTTCAAAATTATAAAGGTGTACTTACTGCCAGAGCAACTACGGTTTATCTCACCACGTCGTGACACTGTCATATTACACACTTTCTACACCATTTTAGGGTTATATTAGCCGTGTTTCCTCAGGCAAGAAGAAGCGTGTGTATTCTGAGGTAATGGAAAAGGCGGCAGGCAGCTGCGTGTTGTTCGATGGGCGAGTTCTGTAAAATAGTCGTTTCTTGGCGAGCCTGATAGGTTTATCATCACCCACAAAAAATACACAAATAAAAAAACCACCGTAAGGGTGGTTTTTTTATTTGTCTCAGACTGCTAGTCAAAACTATGCACTTTAGTGCAAGGCTTTAGCTGAAACACATTTTTTAGTGGGTATTGATATGTTTTCAATAAACTTCTATCTTTTCAATTCACCATGAAGCGCATGAA
>CAZALW010000189.1:0-6621 GCA_964485705.1 uncultured Thiotrichaceae bacterium | reverse complement strand
CGACTAAAGCCAGCAATACTACCGCTTATTCAGATATACCTAAAAAAAATAAAAATGTTTTCTTTGCTTTTTTCGCGTATTTTGCGTTCTTCGCGGATTCAATGTTTTTTAGCTTTGCCAATGTTAGCTATGCGTCGTTAGCAGCCATTTCAGGTCTGACAACAGACTGTCAGATAAAATACTGACCTATACGTTTTTATCAGTGACGCAATGTTGTTTCTGTTTTTTTGCCTTTTGACGCACGCGTTGATTTTTCTCCCGCCTTATTAGCGCTATCTTTTTCGGCATCTTTCAATGGCACCGGCATTTCTGTTAACGCCAACTCCAGTACTTCCTCAATCCAGCGCACAGGTTTAACATCCAGTTTACTTAAGATATTTTTAGGTATTTCAACCAGGTCTTTTTCATTTTCATAAGGAATCAACACAGTCTTGATTCCGGCACGGTGTGCTGCCAAAAGCTTTTCTTTTAACCCACCTATCGGTAATACTTCACCACGTAGGGTTATCTCGCCAGTCATGGCAATATTGGCATTAACGGGCTTTTTGGTTATTGAGGATGCTAATGCTGTACACATGCCCACACCTGCACTTGGCCCATCCTTAGGTGTCGCACCTTCGGGTACATGCACATGTATATCGATACTATCCTGGAAGTCCGGTTGCAAACCCAGTGTTGCAGCACGGCTGCGTATAACGGTCATTGCCGCCTGGATGGATTCCTGCATCACGTCACCAAGCTGACCGGTATAAGAGAGTTTTCCTTTTCCTCTCATCACAGCTGATTCAATGGTCAGAATCTCGCCACCGACCTCAGTCCATGCTAAACCATTCACCTGTCCAATTTGATCGTTGTCTACCACAACACCATAACGGAAACGTTTTACACCAAGATATTTTTCCAGTATTTTAGTAGTCACTCTGGTTACTTTGCCTGTCGATTTTTTATTAAGCAGAATTTCCTTAACCACTTTTCGACAAATTTTGGCAATTTCGCGTTCAATCCCTCGCACCCCTGCTTCACGAGTATAATAGCGCACGATATCACGCAAGACAGTGTCACTTAGCAGTAACTCATCATCGTTTAAACCATTATTTTTCATCTGCTTAGGCAACAAATATGCTTTTGCAATTTCTACTTTTTCATCTTCGGTATAACCTGGCAGACGAATGACTTCCATGCGGTCTAGTAATGGGCTGGGAATGTTCATGCTGTTCGCGGTGGCGACAAACATGACATCGGACAGATCAAAGTCGACTTCCAGATAATGGTCAGCAAAGGTATGATTTTGCTCTGGATCCAGTACCTCTAGTAATGCCGAAGCCGGATCACCGCGAAAATCAGCAGCCATTTTGTCGATTTCATCAAGCAGGAACAATGGATTACGCGTTCCTACCTTACTCAGATTCTGTATTATTTTACCTGGTAATGAACCAATATAGGTACGGCGATGACCACGAATTTCTGACTCATCACGCACCCCGCCTAATGCCATACGGGTATATTTACGATTCGTTGCTCTAGCAATAGAACGACCCAGTGAAGTTTTGCCCACGCCGGGTGGCCCAACCAAACACAAAATAGGGCCTTTTAATTTTTTTACACGCTGCTGAACAGCCAGATATTCCAGGATACGTTCTTTGACTTTATCAAGACCATAGTGATCTTCATTAAGCACCTCTTCTGCACCGTTGAGGTCATTTCGAATTTTAGATTTTTTCTTCCACGGACAATCAACTAACCAGTCAATATAATTACGCACCACTGTTGCTTCAGCCGACATCGGCGACATCATTTTTAATTTATTTAATTCACTGTCTGCTTTCTTTTTCGCTTCCTTGCTCATGCCGGATTTTTTAATGCGTTTTTCCAGATCGTCAACCTCATTAGGCGCGTCTTCCATATCACCCAGTTCTTTCTGAATAGCTTTCATCTGCTCATTCAAATAATACTCACGCTGGCTTTTTTCCATTTGCTGCTTAACACGACCACGAATTCGCTTCTCGATTTGAAGCATATCTATCTCGCCATCGATTAATTTCATAATGTACTCTAAACGCTCATGTACACTGAAAATTTCAAGAATTTTCTGTTTTTCTTCCAGCTTCAATGACATATGTGCTGCTATGGTATCGGAAAGCCGTGAAGGCTCATCAATACCGGCCAGTGAAGTCAAAATCTCTGCAGGCACTTTTTTATTCAGTTTTACATATTGATCAAACACGCTCAGCACTGAGCGCGAAAGAATATCCAGCTCCTGAGCATCTTTGGAGACATCATCTGACAACAGTTGGTAGCCGGCAACAAAATAGCTGCCGATTTCTTTCATGCCTTCGATACGCACACGCTGAGCACCTTCAACAAGTACTTTGATCGTGCCATCAGGTAATTTTAGTAATTGTAAAATAGTCGCGAGCGTGCCAATTTCATGCACATCTTCAATATTTGGATCATCAATGTCTGCACTTTTTTGCGCAACCAGCAAAATCTGCTTGTTATCCTGCATTGCGGCATCAAGCGCCTGAATGGATTTTTCACGACCAACGAAGAGAGGAATGACCATGTGTGGGTAAACCACGACATCGCGTAAGGGTAAAACAGGAACTTCTGTCGATTGCAGTAAGTTCGGTATCGGATCTTTTGTGCTAACCATGACCACCTCTAATTTTTATCAATTATTAGTAAGTGTAGACAAATCTAGTCGTTTTCAAGTAGCTTCCAGATAATTTTTAAGTAATTTGTTATTTATTTTTCTGAATCAGCTTTTGTGGCTCACCACCTTCATACACTAAATAAGGCTGATTACTGCCTTCAACTACAGTTTCATCTATCACCACTTTTGACACGCCTTCTATTGAAGGTAAATCGTACATGGTATCTAACAGTATATTCTCAAGTATTGTCCGCAAACCACGAGCACCTGTTTTACGCGCCATGGCTTTTTTGGCAATGGCATGTAAAGCTTCCTCTCGGATCTCAAGCTCACTGCCTTCCATTTCTATCATCTTGCCATACTGTTTACTTAATGCATTCTTTGGCTCTGTCAAAATGGTTACTAGCGCGTCTTCATCAAGTTCTTCCAAAGTCGCTACGACAGGCAAACGACCGACAAATTCAGGGATTAATCCATAAGAGATTAAATCATCAGCTTCCAGTTCATCAATTATTTCATGTGCTTTGCGCTCTTCGTCTTTTGTTCTAACGACAGCACCAAAGCCGATACCGCCTTTTTCGGAACGGTTGCGAATAACTTTATCCAGCCCTGAAAATGCACCACCACAAATAAACAGAATGTTAGCGGTATCGACCTGCAAAAACTCCTGCTGCGGATGTTTGCGTCCACCTTGTGGAGGAACCGATGCCACCGTGCCTTCTATCAGTTTTAGCAATGCCTGTTGCACGCCTTCACCAGAAACATCGCGCGTTATTGACGGGTTATCTGATTTACGTGAAATCTTGTCTATTTCATCGATATAGACAATACCTGTTTGTGCTTTTTCAACATCATAGTCACATTTTTGCAAAAGTTTCTGAATGATATTTTCGACATCTTCACCAACATAACCCGCTTCGGTCAATGTGGTCGCATCTGCGATGGTAAACGGCACGTCCAATAATCTTGCTAACGTTTCTGCAAGCAGCGTTTTACCTGAACCGGTTGGCCCAATCATTAAAATATTACTTTTGGATAATTCGATATCGTCTTTTTTATGTTTTACTTCCAGGCGTTTATAGTGGTTATAAACAGCAACGGAAAGAATCTTTTTGGCTGTTTTCTGGCCAATAACATAATCATCAAGAATGGCGTTAATCTCATGCGGCGTGGGTAATTTTTTGACGGCGCTGCTGGTTTCGTCTTCCAGCTCTTCGAGGATGATGTCGTTACATAGCTCGACACATTCATCACAAACATAAACAGAGGGTCCAGCGATCAGTTTTTTGACCTCGTGCTGACTTTTTCCGCAAAAAGAGCAATAAAGAAGTTTTTCAGAATCGCTGCCTGTGGTGTTTCTCTTGTCACTCATAAACTATCTCTCGATACATCAGTATGTCTATAACTTTGCCCATTCGAGAGCAATATTTCAAGTAAATTATGCATGAAATCAGTAAAAATATCACTGCGAACATCGCCACCCATATCGCACCAACAGGCATCACTTATGGTAAATGATAGCGTATAGACAATATTCATGCGTGATTTGCGCTAATTATAAGGAAAAAAACAGAGAAGTATTGTTTTTTTCCGCTATCTTAATAAAACCCAGTCAAACTTGGTTGATAATTAACCAGAATTTACTCTCTGTGATTAATATAGGGACGCTTACCGTGTTTTCAACACTTCGTCGATAAGTCCATACTCAACCGCTGTATCTGCACCCATGAAATTATCTCGCTCAGTATCTTTGTCAATGGTCTCAATACTTTGCCCGGTATGATTAGCTAACAGCTGGTTTAACTGCTGACGAATTTTTAAAATCTCTTTGGTGTGGATTTCAATATCCATCGCCTGCCCCTGATATCCACCAAGCGGCTGATGAATCATGACACGCGAATGTGGCAATGAATAACGTTTGCCTTTGGTGCCTGCGGCTAGCAATACTGCACCCATACTGGCAGCCTGGCCAATACATAATGTACTGATATCCGATTTAATAAATTGCATGGTATCGTATATAGCCAGACCTGCTGTTACCGAACCACCAGGTGAATTGATATATAAGGAAATATCTTTGTCCGGGTTTTCTGATTCTAAAAATAATAACTGTGCGACAACAAGGTTTGCCATGTGATCCTCAACCTGACCGACGATAAATATCACACGTTCTTTAAGCAGACGAGAATAAATATCATAAGAGCGCTCCCCACGTGGGGTTTGCTCTATCACCATAGGAACCAGATTCATCGACTGCGCCTCTAAGGCACCGTTGTTACTATTATTTATCATTATTATTGCCTTGTTTTGTGAATTGAGAGTAGTGGTGCATGGATGCACCGTTTACGAACCAAAGGACGGAATAGTGGTGCATGGAGGCATCGTTAACGAACCAAAAGACGAATTTAAAAACAGTATTGGTTAGTTGGTGACACATGATCAGCGTCATTTGTTTCTGGTTTTCCATCCTTTGGTTCGTTAACGGTACATCCTTGTACCACTGCTCATTCTCAATTCTAAATTGTCCATTCTCAATTATTTAGTCGGATTCATCACTTTTTCAAAACTACTGTTATTGGTAGTAATGGTAGCCTGTTCCAGCACCCAGTCAACAACAGCATCTTCCATCACTAGCGTTTCAACACTGCGCAGTAGTTCACGATTACTCATGTAGTACCGAATAAATTCGTCAGCATCGTCATAATCTTTAGCCATTTCTTCAATACGCGCCTTAACCATATCTGCATTGACGTTCAATGCAGATACTTTTGCAACCTCAGCCAGTAGCAAACCCAGTTGTACACGTCGTTTTGCATCCGCCATAAATGAATCGAGTGGCCGGCCACCATCGTTGCCCGGTGCTGGCGCTTGTGCTTCTGTCTGTTTTTTTAGCGCTTCTGCTTCCTGCACAACAATCGCAGATGGCAAATCGACCGGGTTTGCCTCAGTGATTGCATCCATTACTTTTTCTTTTAATAAAACCCGTAAACGTCGGCTTAGCTCACGCTCCATGTTCGCTTTAATTTCAGATTTAAGTTGCTCAACATCGCCGCTTTCCACGCCGAATGTTTTAGCGAATTCTTCATTAATTTCAGGCAGCTTTGACTCTTCTACTTTTTTAACAGTAACCGAAAATTCTGCTTCTTTACCAGCCAGATCTTTTGCTGCATAGTCATCAGGAAAAGGAACCTTAAAGGTGGTTTTTTCATCTGCTTTTAAATCTGTTAATTTTTCTTCAAAGCCGGGAATCATCTGGCCTGAACCTAAAGTCATGGGCATATCACTGGCTGCACCGCCATCGAATTTTTCACCATCAACGCTACCAACAAAATCAATAGTGACACGGTCTTCATTCGCTGAGGCACGATCAACTTCTACCCAGTCCATTTTTTGTTTACGTAAAGTATCGATCATCTTATCGATATCAGTATCTTCAACACTGGCTTCCATCGTTTCTATGGAAAGATCGGCCACAGGCGCAAGTTCTATTTCTGGATATACTTCAAATGTCGCGGTGTATTCCATTACCTGACCCAAAACAAGATCTTCAGCCTGCACCTGAGGATCACCCGCCGGATTAAGCTTTTCCTGGGTTAAGGCTTGTTGAAAAGTGCTCTGCATTAACTCACCAGCAACTTCCTGCAGAACCGTTCCAGAATATTTCTGTTTGATGATTTTAAGGGGAATCTTGCCCGGACGAAAACCGTCTAGTCGAACAGTGTTTTTTAATGAATTCAGTCGCTTGTTAACTTCTAACTCAACGGTTTCTGCAGGTACCTGAACGGTTACTTTACGTTCTAAACCCTCACCTGCTTGCACTGAAACTTGCATAATCACCTCGGTAAATTTTAAGACTAAAATGATGAGCAATCCAGAACCCAAAACTAATCAGAGACAGATAACTCAAAATAATTGGTGCGAAAGGAGAGACTCGAACTCTCACGTCAAAGACACTGGTACCTAAAACC
>CAZALW010000188.1:0-6623 GCA_964485705.1 uncultured Thiotrichaceae bacterium | reverse complement strand
CCTTCCTGGCTCTTTGCGCCATAATGCAAACATGGCCGTCCATCCATGGACATAATCGCCACATCCCCCGGATCACGTCCGGGGCAGGCTCTGTGGCACTGCTGCCTAAATCACACTATGGTTTTTAGAGGTGCCCATATGAAAAAAATATGGCATAAGGCAAATAATGAATAAATATACCGTTTTTTTATTATTTCTGAATTGTGTTGCTCCATACCGGACCTGCAGCTTCTGCCCAACGATTAACAATGGTACAGAATAATCTGGCTGTTTGTTTAGCATCGTATAAAGCAGAGTGAGCTTCATCGCTGTTCCAGTCCAGTCCGGCGGCCTGTGCCGCGCGTGACAATACGGTTTGCCCGTAAGCCAGCCCCGCCAGGCTCACGGTATCAAAGGTGCTGAATGGATGAAACGGGTTGCGTTTTATTTTATTGCGCTCAGCGGCAGAAAAAATAAAGTTGCGATCCAGTATGGTGTTGTGACCAATCATGATCGCACGTTTGCATTTATGCTGTTTCATTTCTTTCTGGATAAAACGAAATAATTCACGAACCCCGGTTTCTTCATCCTTGGCGATGGCGACACGAAAAGGGTGATGTGGATCAATACCATTAACTTCCAGTGAGGCCGGGTCCATATTGGCACCTTCAAATGGTTTGATATGACACTGGTATTCATTATGCGTTGTCATTGCGCCGTTTTCATCAATTTTTAATGTGACCGCGCCTATTTCGAGCAAAGCATCTTTTTTTTCATCAAAACCGCCGGTTTCGACATCAATCACTACCGGGTAAAAGCCACGGAAGCGGCGGGACATTAATTTTAATTCAGTATCACTCATGTTGTTATTTTACACTGTCTAAATGGATAATGGATAATGGAAAGCGATGTTGTGCTTTTTGCTTCTCGTTCCCACGCTCTGCGTGGGAATGAGGTGAATAATTAACCATTAACAACTGCCAGTTTCCAGTTGATTGTTTGCCCAGCTAAAAAGGGTATCAGTGTGTTTTCGCCGAGTGCGTAGTATTCCGGGATTTGCCAGTCCTCTTTATTTAGCGTGATGGTTTTTTTATTGCGCGGCAAACCATAAAAATCCGGTCCGTTAAAACTGGCAAAGGCTTCGAGTTTATCCAGTGCATTTTGCTGTTCAAAAATAGAGGTATAAATTTCAATGGCAGCATGAGCAGAAAAAATACCGGCACAGCCGCAGGCGTTTTCTTTTTTGTCTCTGGCATGGGGCGCACTGTCGGTGCCTAAAAAGAATTGTTTGTTGCCCGAGCGAATAACGGCTAATAACGCCTGCTGGTGAATGTCGCGTTTTAATACCGGCAGGCAATAGTTATGTGGTCGAAGCCCACCCTGAAACATTGCGTTGCGGTTGAGCAATAAATGATGTGGGGTAATGGTGGCAGCAATATTATCGCCTGATTGTTGCACAAAGTCAGCGGCTTCTTTAGTGGTGATATGTTCGAAGACAATTTTTAATTCAGGAAAGCGCAGCGTTAATGGCTGTAATATTTTATCGACAAATACTTTTTCGCGGTCGAAAATATCAATTTCAGGTGCTGTCACTTCACCATGTACTAATAAGGGTAAGCCTGCTTTTTGCATTTCTTCCAGTGCCCCATCACACAGCCGAATATCAGTGACACCCGCATCCGAATTGGTTGTCGCACCTGCAGGGTAGAGCTTAACGCCTTTGATAAAACAGCTTTTATGGGCCGCTACAATTTCATCGGCAGAGGTGTTATCGGTTAGGTAAAGTGTCATCAAAGGTTCAAAATCAGTGTCTTCAACCGCGATAAGAATCCGGTCAAGATACTCTACTGCCTGTACCACGGTGGTAACAGGCGGGTTCAGGTTAGGCATAACAATGGCGCGCGCGAACTGTTTTGCAGTAAACGGTGCGACATGATTTAAAACTTCGTCATCGCGCAGATGTAAGTGCCAGTCGTCAGGTTGAGTGATTGTTATCGTGGTTTTTGTCATAATAGGCGTATGCTGTTTAACTCTTTCCGTATTATGCCCTAAGTTGATATGTCTGACCCTCAAAAAATACTGTCATTATTGTTTTTAAAGTCCGCACCGCAGGATTTATCTCATTCATCGCGACTGGCGGTGCAATTGATTGCTGTGTATATATTTTCTGCTCTTATTGTATTGCAGACTACATTAAGTCCTAATGATATGTTTGCTGGCATATTGTTGGGTTTTTTTGTGCAATATGTTTTTGTCTGGCTAGTGTTGCAGGCTTTAGATAAACGGCCGCGATTTTTGCAAACGTTTTGCGCCATCATCGGAGTGGGAATAATTTTTAATTTATTATCCTGGCCGATGTTATCAGCATTGTCTGATGCCACAACAAGTGATGCGTTGAAATCAACTATGTCACTGGTTTTTTTAATGTTAATTAGCTGGGAAGTTTTAGTAAAAGCCCATATATTCCGGCATGCTTTAGAGATGAAAATGTTCAGTGCCATGGCATTGTCATTTTCCCTGCTTTTTATCTCTGTTGCATTATCGCAATTCTTCTTTCCGGCAGCAGGAGCGTCTTAGGTGAAAATACATATTCTGGGTATCTGTGGCACTTTTATGGGCGGTATTGCATTGCTGGCAAAACAGGCAGGACATGAGGTCAGTGGTTGCGATGCCAATGTTTATCCACCGATGAGTGACCAGTTGCAAGAGCAGGGCGTTATATTGTGTGAAGGTTTTTTTGCCAAAGATATTCCTGATGATGTTGACCAGGTGGTGATCGGCAATGCGCTGTCACGGGGCAATGAAGCGGTGGAATATGTGTTGAATAAAAACATTGCCTATACCTCAGGGCCGGAATGGCTGGCAAAAAATGTATTAAATGAACGCTGGGTGCTGGCGGTTGCCGGCACACATGGAAAAACTACCACCGCCAGTATGCTGGCGTGGATGCTGGAATATGCCGGCTTGAACCCGGGGTTTTTAATTGGTGGTATTCCGACTAACTTTGGTCTGTCTGCCCGTTTTGGTGAAGCCCCGTTTTTTGTGGTGGAGGCCGATGAATATGACACCGCATTTTTTGATAAACGTTCCAAGTTTGTGCATTACCACCCGCGCACCGCGATAGTCAATAACCTTGAATTTGATCATGCTGATATATTTGAAAACCTGGATGCAATCAAAAAACAGTTTCACCATTTCGTGCGCACCATTCCGGGTGATGGTTTAATCGTGAAAAATGGTGAAGATAAAAATGTCGAGGCCATGCTGGCACAGGGTTGCTGGTCACAGTTGGCGGCTTTCCATCATCGCCATGATGAAAGCCATAGCAATGATGACTGGTCAATTGGCAAAACCAGTGACGATGGTAGAGCCTTTGATGTGCAGCAGTGCGGTAAAGTGGTGGCAGCGGTGAACTGGTCGATGCATGGTGAACATAACCGATTGAATGCACTGGCAGCGATAGTCGCAGCGCAGCATGCTGGAGTACCGGTGGCGGTTTCCTGCGAAGCGTTAACCACATTCAGCGGCATCAAACGGCGATTGGAAGTCAGAGGCGTGGTGAATGAGATCACCGTGTATGATGACTTTGCTCATCATCCGACAGCCATCGAAGAAACACTGAGCGCGATGAAAGAAGTGAAGGGTAAAGGCAGAGTGTTTGCTGTGCTGGAGCCGCGTTCCAATACCATGCGCATGGGCATTCATAAAGACAGTTTAAGTGACTCATGGCAGCAGGCAGATGAAATCTGCCTGTATCAACCTGAAGGACTGGACTGGAATCTTGATGATGTTATTCGACAGTCTAAAGTGCCAGCAACACTTTTTTCAGCGACGGATAAAGTCATTAAGCATCTGGCTTCTAAAGCAACCAGTGGTGATCATATTCTTATTATGAGTAATGGCGGTTTTGAAGCAATACATCAACGACTACTTGATGCGTTAACAGCAGTGAATAATGAATGTAACTACTCAGCGTCATCAAAGAAGAAGCAGATTTACCACGAAGGACACGAAGATCACGAAGAAAAATGACTGTAAATGATCAACACGATTAAATTAAATGTGGCAGGTATATGCCTTGCTCAATATACTTTAAAAACTTCGTGGTCTTCGTGCCCTTCGTGTTAAAAAAATTTTATCAAACCGTAAAAATAGAAACTCGCTGAGTAGTTACTAATGAATAATGAATAGTAAAAATAAACAAATAATCTCGCTGGCAATTACTGGCGCATCCGGTGTGCAGTATGGTTTTCGACTGTTAGAAATATTGTTGCAGAAGAAGCACACGGTTTATTTGATGGTAAGTAAAGCCGCGCAGGTGGTGATCGGTATGGAGACAGATATTGTTTTGCCCGGGCGTGGTAAAGATATGCAGCAGTTTTTAATTGAAAAATTTCATTGTGACAAAGATCAGTTGCACGTGTTTGGAGAGGATGAATGGACCGCGCCAACCGCCAGTGGTGGCAGTCTGGTCGATGCCATGGTGGTCTGTCCGTGTTCGATGGGGGCGTTGTCGGCTGTCGCGACTGGTGCCAGTAATAATTTAATCGAACGCTCGGCTGATGTTATGTTGAAAGAGCGGCGACAATTAATTGTTGTGCCAAGAGAAACACCGTATTCTGACATTCACCTGGAAAATATGTTGAAGCTTTCGCGCATGGGTGTGGTCATCTTGTGTGCCAATCCTGGTTTTTATAATCAAGCTGAAACCATCAATGATTTAATTGATTTTGTTGTGGCAAAAATACTGGATCAGTTAAATATAGCGCATTCGTTACAGCCTCGTTGGGGCGCGGGCGCATTGCGCCCTAATGAAAAATGAAAAATGAAAAATTTTATCGTTAGTCTTTATGACGGGCAATGATTTCTGGAAAACTAAAACCCTGCAACAGATGACAGCTGTTGAATGGGAGTCATTATGTGATGGTTGTGGATTATGTTGTCTGCTAAAAATAGAAGATGAAGACAGTGCTGAGGTATTTAATACCACGGTAAGTTGCCGCCAGTTAGATATTGAAACCTGTCGCTGTAGCGATTATAAAAATCGGCTATCGGACGTGCCTATGTGTACAAAGTTAACCCTGGAAAATCTTCCGCATCTAAGCTGGTTGCCCGAAACTTGTGCTTATAAACGATTATATGCAGGAAAGCCTTTGCCGCTATGGCATCCTCTAATGACAGAAAACAAAAACTCGGCGCATGAATCGGGCATTTCTGCAAAATGGTTTGCCCAGTCAGAAGAGTATATCCATCCCGACCAGCTTAATGAATTTGTGATATTCACCGATGAAAAATAAAGTGGTTAACAAGCTTCTAAGCTCGCATCAGAGTCTTAATCATTCAGAGAACATGAAGGTTATCTCACATGTACAGCGTGATACCAAAGACTGGGTACTAAATACCTTGATGATTGATGGTTATGATGTGCCGTTTAAGTACAAACGTAAAAAAAGGTATAAAAACACACAGGGGCAGCGGGTAAACCTGACTTATTACCCCGCTAAAGAAACCGTTGCCGATATTGAAATAGAAATAATGAAAGTGGTGAGGATTAAAATTGCATGAACTAGAAAAAATAAGCGGAGTGTTTAATTCGGGTAAAATGTTCCAAAACACCAGTTTCAATATGTCAGGGCACCGTTATCAGATGAGCTTACTCGCCTGATACATACGATAAGTCATCGAATTGCACGTTTTTTAGAAAGGCATTCTTATACTTATACTTAGTCTGCATTGGTTCTCAGGGGTAGAGCAAAAAGTACTACGGTTAAAATTTGAAAAGTTTTATTTATCAGGGACATGATATTCACCTCACTTATTTTATTGATGCTGCAGGGGGTTAAGTAGATATCATACTCCATAAAGCCACAGCCTTTATAGATTTAGGGGGCTGAATCGAAACAGAATAAAACGGGTAGAGTGGAATGGCGCTTAAAAGATAAAACACGTCTCGCGCAAAGACGCAAAGGAAGAGCTTGTAGCTATTCCTGCACCTGCGGCGCGGTACTATTTTTAAACTTAGCGGCTTAGCGCGAGGTACTTTTGCTTGTAAGTGCCATTGCCTCTGATACCAAACAATAACCGCCTACTGAAGACAGGTTTACTGCCTGGATGTTAGAAAATGTTTCTGTCAGTCCAGATTCTGGTTGGCGATGTAAAGGTCTCTGATTTTCTCTTTCCAGGTCGGCTGTTGATTGGCAAAATAGAGGTCGGAGGTTGACTTTTGCCAGGTCTGTGGGTTGTTTTTCACATATAGGTCTGTGATCTTTTCTTGCCAGCTTTGCTCCGCATTTGCTATAGAAAAGAGGGTAAAAAACATTACAATAATACGGGTAATATTCATCATGACAATACTCCTGTCGCTTACAACGACAAATTGATGTGATTCAAGCTATTGGAAACACTAGATATGAAACCTATATTAGTAAATAATTATACACTAATATAATGAATATGCAACTGTTTCAGGATAAATTCTGCTTCATTACTGCTGGAACGGAACCATTTGTCCGTCTCTGCGCTTAACCCGAATATTCGCTCGAACCGGGTTAAGTTCAATATAACGATAGCATCTCAAAGCATAATGCTCACTTAAGGGCATCTCTATTAATTCTGTTTGAGCAGATTTGTGCTTGAGAGATTCA
>CAZALW010000187.1:0-6657 GCA_964485705.1 uncultured Thiotrichaceae bacterium | reverse complement strand
GTGATCTTATACTAGCTGAAGTGTTGCAAGGGTTTAGAAACGATACAGATTATAAAGCAGCTAAAAATGTTTTAATATCCTTGAGTGTGCATGACTTGCTGGGCAAGGATATGGCGATTAAAAGTGCCAACAATTTTAGAAAATTACGGAAGAAAGGCATTACTATCAGAAAGACAGCGGATGTAATTATTGCGACATACTGTATCGAGAACAAAATATCTTTGCTGTTTACGGACCAAAGGATGGACGAAGCTCACGAAGTTAAACATTTTTTGAAACATCACACCGCTAATATAGGCGTTCTTCTTTGTGATGTCACACCCGTAGTATGTATATTTGTTTTGCGTGAATCAAATAACGAGGAATATAATTACCAATAATTAAGTCTCGTATCATTTCAGGATCGGGTGCTTGCTCCACTTCAACACCGAGATAAGGAAATGATTTTAATTGACTGATTCCTTTTCGTATTGATTTGGCTATTTTTTGTGCAGCCAATGGATTTTTTGTTGCTATGAATTCCCTCAGGCGTATTAAGTCCGCTATTGCTTCACGGGAATATGATAGCTTCATATTTTAGGTGGTTTGACTTCATTTTCATTGCCCCAGCTATCTAGCCACTTATTAACACCTTGCTCCGCAACAACCCTATTTGATTTTACTGAGTCCAATGCTTCTAGTGTTTCGTCCCACTTTTTATCTTCGAGGGATTTACGAGCAAGAAATTCTTTAATCGCTTGATTAATAAGATAGTTTTTACTTCTATCAAGCCTGGTTGCCAATTTTTCTAGTGGGTTTTCTATTTCCGGTTGAAGCCTGACACTTGTTACGCCCATGACGATACCTACATATAAGAATACTATGTAATACATTGTAGCTTCAGCCGCAATTTATTGCAAAGATTTACGCCTTTAAGCTTCAACGAGGCTGTAGAATAACCCTAAAATACAGGCTCAAAACAGCCACACAGTTATTTTTTTAAAGTACATCATCCTGCTCGCTTTTTTCATTCTCTTCAAATTATTCATTTAATCTGCTGGTTTGCCTGGTCTGTATCGCTGGTTTACGAGGTTCACTCCGGCTCATTGGCCTCTTTCTGCCCTTACTAACCCGAAGGCTGATTACCCGACACTTCGACCTGTCTTTAACTTTCAATCCGTTAGGGGTATCAAGAATGACCCAGCTCGGCGTTGCGGCTCTTGATAAGGGATGACCATTACCTGCGAGCCGCGCCTTGATCTTTAGAAGAATCGCGGGATCATAGGCAGGCCTACCTTTTTTGTCATTTTTAAAAGCTGACTCAAAAATAGACAGATCTAACTTTTTGGTGACCAGGTAATGTAATGCATGCTCAAAGATACCTGCTTGCAATTGATCCTGAAAATTAATTACAACCATGAGGTTTTGGTTGTAGTTATAGGGGATATATTTGGCCATGAGCAACATCTTTAGTTCGATGTTTTATTTTTACCAAATATTGGTGGGAGTTTAGGTTTTTCTACAGCCTGAACGTCGCAAATCACCGGCGGTTAAAAGTGTTGCGCGTTTTTTTCGCAATCCTTTTTATCGTCCGAGTGCATTTGCATTGTTAGGTGGTGCTTTTAGTTTAGCTCGACAAAGCCCACTTTCCAACATTAGTTGAATAACTTCATCATAGGTTAGTGTACGCTCAATTTCACAAGATTTAGGAAAATAACTAGAACCGTATGTCATGCCTGGAACCAAATTGGCTTCAATAAAAAAGTAATCGTCTGCTTTATTAGCTCTAATATCTATTCTGCCAAAGTCCCTCACACCTAAAGTTAAAAACGAATTAATAGCAAGTGTTGTCACTTTATTTTTTATTTCATCATCTTCAATTAATTTTAGCTTTTCTGAATCATCATTTTTTACCTTTTGCCCTAAAATCCTAAGCCCATTTTTTGATTTTGGTGGGACTATTTCGATAGGAGAAATTATTGGTTCGTTGTTTGGTGTGTTTATTATTGAGACTGTAAACTCACGTCCATCCAAATATTCTTCCACTAAAACAGGAGTACTAAATCTGCTATATAATGACAATACTTTATTTTCAAACTCCGAAAAATTTGTCACGAAAGAGAAGTCATCAATTCCATTTCCATTTGCTGCATCAGTCGGTTTTAAAAATAACGGAAATTTAATTGCAAGCTCACTTGCACATTGGTACTGCTCGGGAATTGCCGTAAAATATCTTGCTGTATTAATACCTTTATTTGCTAAATATAATTTCGCACTAATTTTATTGGAATCAAATCTCAACACATCTCTTGGTGAGCCTGTGAAATTAATTCCATGCCAGGAAAAATATTCACTCAACCAAATATTATTTCCATTTTGAAGTGAAATATATTTTACGGCTAAAACAACCAAATCTGGATTTCTTTTGACAATACTTTCCAGGTCTCGTTTGGATTTGCATATGTTCAATCTTACGTCATACCCTATCCTTTCGATAGAATCAAATACACTATGGCATGCTTTAAGATTTCCAAATCCAGTTTCGTTCAAGTTCTCATTTTGTGTTGTTATTATTTCAATGTTCAATACTTGTTATCCTTGATAATTTTTAATATTTTTCTAGACAATTTTCACACCTAAGGCTGTGCTTTGTGCCTGGCTTGGAACGTAGCGGACTTTGAATATAGCGGAAAACCAGTCAGGCAACAGCACCTTGTTAGCTATTTTTTGATTCAGGATAATAAACTTGTTGTGCAATAATATTGTTCTCCTTTATCACAGAGAATGAAGCCTGATTCATCTTTCATATAATCAAGAGCTCCTTCAATTTTACTGGTAATTTCCCGGTCAACTACCAAGCCCCCATTATCACTTTGTGTTCAGATTGCTCCCGCTCTTCATTCAGCAATAAATTTTCAGTCACAGGTTTACTATGATCGAGGAGTCCCAGTAGTTCACAGATAACGCCGCAAATCTCCGTTTGTTTTGGTGCGCAAGCTGCTTGATGAGAGAAACGATTGCCAATGACATATAAGGGAATATCTCGTTCTTCGGCTAAAGCGCCTCCGTGGCTTTTATCCGTATTCATGCCATGATCTGCAGTAATGATAATTTGGTAACCTGCTTCAATCCAGGTTGGAAGGTATTCGGATAGCTCTTTATCTGATCGGCGAGTGGTGTTGCGGTAATGAGAACTATCAAGTCCAGAGCGATGCCCTGCTTCATCAATACTCATGGGATGAATCAATAGAAAGTCAGGGTCGTAACGGCGACGTAATAATTCAGCATCAAGGTACAAATGACCGTCAGGGTATTGCCCATCGTGGTAAAAAGAACCATATTGGATAAGTTGTTCGGTATCTGCTGTATGGCGATCTCGTACAGCGTTGTAAGGGCTTTCGTTATACAGTTCGCTGAACCAATGAAAGGCCGCGGCAGCGGTGGACAATCCCGCTTCGCGAGCCAGGCTGAAAACGCTTTTTTGGTTTGAGTTACGTACCACCTGGTTGTGAACGATTCCGCTAATTGCGGGCGTCACACCCGTTAGGATGGTTTCGTAGAGTGGGCGAGACATAGATGGTAATTCGCACTGTACTTTGTACAGGGTTGCCCAGCCTTGCTCGCCTAACGACTGAACAAACCCCATGCATTGCTCGGCAACCTTATACGCTAAACCATCAAGAACAATGAGTATTACTTTGTCTGTCATTATATACTCCAAATACAGGACTAAATGAAGAAGTCATTTTTTGATGACTAACAATGTAGAAAGAATACGCAAGTTTTATGACGAATAAATGACATTATAAAGTCAGTTTGATGACAAACCACGTTTTAAGCTAATTAATGGTTGGCTCTCTTAATCTCTTCTCAAATTATCCAGTGTATTTCACTTGATGAATTAAAACATTAAAAGAAACCCATACCCCCGAAGCTAAGTTATTGCACCAGACGTAAAAAACACGCCGGTTATTTCAAACGTTCAGGCTGTAGAAAAACCTCGAGTTGAGGCAGTATAAAAATATAAGACGATTTGAACGATTAATAAAAATTTAACTAATCGTAGAATGTATTTTTCATTTAATCTATATATAAAGCATTATATTAAGCATACAGGAGTGTTGTACATGCATTTACACTTTTATACATTCTTGAAAATACAGTGAATTTTGTAGATTTAGAGGTTTTTCTACAGCCTCGTTGGGCTTCATAAAAACACAATTCTTGACATATTTATGGTATTACATATAATACCAGTATGGGTTATTCAATAGTTATAGATACTTGTGTCTTAATATCGGCTTTACGCTCAAGAAATGGTGCCTCGTTTAAGCTTCTATCGCTAATAGATAGTAAAAAATTCACATTCTGCTTGTCTGTGCCACTCGTCCTTGAATACGAATCCGTTGCTAAGAGAATGTCAAGAAACTTGGGACTAACACACTCAGATATAGAAGATATTATTGATTATATCTGTACGATTGGTGACCATAGAAAAGTACATTTTCTATGGAGGCCTAATTTAAAAGATCCAAGTGATGATTTTATTCTAGAGCTAGCCGTAGAATCAGAGAGTAACTATATAGTGACTCACAACATTAAAGATTTTAAAGACATAAATAAATTCAAATTAAAAGCTGTAACACCACAAGAGCTTCTTCGTAAACTAGGAGAGATATCATGAGCACGATAAGTTTAAGGCTACCTGACTCACTTCATGAAAGTGTCAGGGATTTAGCCAAAGAAGATAATATTTCAATTAATCAGTTTGTTGCAACCGCATTAGCTGAAAAAATGTCTGCTTTAACTACAGAGAAATATTTATCTGAGAGAGCTGAAAAAGGAAGCAAGAAAAAATTCAAAACAGCATTATCAAAGGTTAAAGATATTGAGCCTGATACTTTAGATAAACTGTAACAGCCCAAATCGGGTAAGGGCTGATTAGTAGTCAGCCCTTACCCGATTTAGCAGCTTTTTTCTACTAAGTTAATTAAATCAGCAAAGCCTCAGATCAAAGTACCTACTGTACCCATTTGAAGTTCCAGTTTATTTAAATTATCTACAAATTCATTTTGTAAAGCTAAATGTATTTCTGCTTTATGGTTTTTATCTTCTATTTGACCATATGCATCTTCAAGTAGCTCTATACTCGGTGGCGGTTGCGGACCAAAGGATGGACAAAACCTGACCGTTGCACGGGTTGTCCTTAAGGTAGGTCTTAACCATCGAAATTAAACCCGTAAATGATTTTCGCATATCGGTAGGCTGCGTACATAGCAGCAGTGGTTGGCTAAACTGCATGGTTTAACCCTGTGTTTGTTTTAGTCGTAAAACCGTGCCGTTAGCAAAGGCTAGTCCAACATCCCACTCATTTACCTCAGCCTGTAATAATGGCTTACCTGATGATACATCAATAAACAAGGCAGGCTGATTACTCTCTACCGATAAATCCGCACCCGGTTTTTTGAGCTTGATTAACCAGTTTGTAAATGAGCGATATCGCGTTGTTGGCAGAAGTCGCGTTGAGTTAAACCACTGGTTTTATAATCAACAATAATGCTACGCCACTCGCTGGCAGAACGGCGTATTTTTTTGACCAATGCGCTGTTTCTGTGATCATGGATATGGTTGGTGTCTTGCATGGTAAACTACCTCGGTAGTTGTGATTTCACGATGAGTTTATTTAGTTCTTTATGAAAAAAGAACGACGTGCTTGTTTGACCGCTTACCTCACAAGCCTATGAAGCAAGATATCCTCGACATTCCGGCGTGAATCAATAACAGACAGTACATATACGTTTGAATCTGAGATTCTGTAGATTATTCTCCAGGGAGCAACAATCAGCTCTCGATATTGGAGGATTCCGTTTTCTTGAAGCTCAGGAATAATGCGCCCCCTCTGGGGAAAACTGTTAAGCTTTGATGCGCTAGTTTTTATCTTTTTCAGATTGTCTTTTGCCGCAACTGGGCTATCAGAATGGATGTATTTTATGATTGAAACCAGATCTCGCTCAGCAACTCTTGACCAGATAACCTCATACTTCTTAACCATCTCTTATCAGCACAATTGCTTCTCTAAATCTAAAAACACCTCCTCTTGGGTTTTATATTTTCCCTTGCGAATTTCTTCCTCTCCTTGAGATATCAACTTCAGCAGCCCGATGGCATTTCGCATATTTTCATAGCTTTCAGGATCTTGTAACACGGCTTTAGGCTCACCGTTTTGAGTGATGATTATGGGACGGTGAGTGTCATTCACCTGCTTGAGCATATCTGCAGCTCTAGATTTGAGGTACGTCACAGGTCTGATATCTGTTGAAATTTTCATAATTAAGCTCCTTCAGTCCTTTTATGATACCATATTACGACTGGTAAGCGAGAGCAAGATGACATCGCATTTACAATGCTAACGCCTTGCTCAGCGGCAATTTAAAGGGGCACGTTTTTGCGACAGCAAAACAAGTGACGCTTTAAATTGTCCGCTGGAGCTACTTGGTACGCCCAGCATGGGCGTGAACTAATGAGGTGAAAGTCCTCTGTAGGAGATTCACTTGTTTAAATTATTTTAAACATTATAACTACTAGCCGATGGCAACTGCAACTCCGCGAGGAGTTGTGGAGAGGAGCCGTAGCGAAGCGGAGACCATGAGCGTAGCGAGAGTGACCGCAGGGAACGTT
>CAZALW010000186.1:0-6665 GCA_964485705.1 uncultured Thiotrichaceae bacterium | reverse complement strand
TTTTCCCCGCATCAGGATATTATTGCCGAAAGATTAACCACCCTTTATGCGCTACAGAAAATACGTGGTGGTGATATTTTAATTATCCCGTTAAACACACTGGTGCAACGCCTGGCTCCCAAAAACTATATTCAGGGCAATGTATTAAGTCTCAAGGTAAACCAAAAGCTAGATATTGATGATTTTCGTCGCAACCTGGAGTCCAGCGGTTATATTAATGTCTCCGAGGTATTGGAACATGGTGAATTTGCCATACGTGGCTCGATTATTGACCTGTTTCCGGCAAGTTCCACCATGCCCTACCGCATTGATTTATTTGATGATGAAATAGAAACCATTCGCTGCTTTGATCCGCAAAGCCAGCGTTCTGATAATAAAGTTAAAAGCGTCGAATTGTTACCAGCACGGGAATTTCCCAGTGATGAAGCCGGCATAAAAAAATTCCGAGAGCGTTACCGGGAAATGTTATCCGGTGATCCGATGAACAGCATCATTTATAAAAGTGTCAGTGATGGCATTATGCCATCGGGCATTGAGTATTATTTACCGATATTTTATGACGACCATGAACTCAGTACCCTGTTTGACTATTTACCCAAATCATCACTTTATATTGCCCCGTTTGAATTAAAACAACAGTTAGAAGTTTTTGAAACAGAGGTTAATCAGCGTTATGAACAGCGCCGACATGATATTGAACGCCCTATTCTGTCGCCCGAGTATCTGTATCAAACCACGTCTGAAATAACTCGTATATTAGAGCAAAGCAGTGTTATTTACACATCGAAAAATAAGAACATTGATGAACAATTTAATGCAAAGGTAAAAACACCGCCTGACCTTATTTTACAAACCCGGCTGGAAGAACCGGCGCAAGCACTGAGCAGCTACATTAAACAATTCACCACTATTCACAAAGGTCGACTTTTATTTGTGGCTGAAACCAGTGGTCGCCGTGAAGTATTAATTGAGCTGTTACGCAGCCACCATATACATCCTCGATTATGTGAATCGTGGCAGGAATTTATTGCCTGTGAAGATAAAATCTGCATCAGTGTTTCAGAGATCACGCAAGGGCTGGTACTGCTGGCCTCTGACACCGTTGAAACTGACATTGCGATTATTACCGAGGCACAAATTTATGGTCAACGCGCCATTCAAAAACGGCGCAGAAAAAAACGGGGTGGCGACAGCGATGCCATCGTACAAAATCTTACCGATTTAACCATTGGCGCTCCTGTTGTGCATATTGACCATGGCATTGGGCGTTACCTCGGACTGGAAAAACTGAAGGGTGACGGTTATGACGCAGAATTTCTGTTACTGGAATATGCCGGCAATGCTAAATTATACGTGCCAGTATCAAGCCTGCATTTAATCAGTCGTTACACAGGCGCCTCAGCTGAAAACGCACCCTTACACCGGCTGGGTTCGGATCAATGGGCTAAAGCACGTAAAAAAGCAGCGAAACAGGCGCGTGATGTGGCTGCCGAATTGCTCGACATCCATGCCCGCCGTGCCGCTGTACAGGGTCGCTCCTACCCCATAGATGAAAACGAATATGCCAGCTTTTGCAACAGTTTCCCGTTTGAAGAAACGCCGGATCAGGAAACCACCATCCACGCCGTATTAGAAGATTTGCGCAGCCCGCAACCCATGGATCGTGTAGTTTGTGGTGATGTTGGCTTTGGCAAAACCGAAGTCGCCATGCGTGCCGCCTTTGCTGTAGCCAATACCGGCAAACAGGTTGCCATACTGGTGCCTACAACACTATTAGCCCAGCAACATTATCAGAATTTTAGCGACCGTTTTGCTGACTGGCCAATAAAGGTAGCTTGTCTGTCACGATTTAATTCTCCGAAGAAACAAAAAGAAATACTGAAAAGTTTAGCTGAAGGTAAAGTTGATATTGTTGTTGGTACACATAAATTATTACAGAAAACCGTTAAATACCACGATTTGGGTTTAATCATTGTTGATGAAGAACACCGCTTTGGCGTTCGCCACAAAGAACACGTTAAGTCATTACGAGCTGAAATCGATATATTAACCTTAACCGCCACCCCTATTCCCAGAACATTAAACATGTCACTGGCTGGTATTAGAGATTTATCCATCATCGCAACACCGCCCATGCAAAGGCATTCCATCAACACCTTTGTCACGCAATGGAATGACGCACTTATTCAGGAGGCCTGCCAGCGCGAACTGAAACGTGGTGGGCAAATTTATGTTTTACATAACGAAGTGAAAACCATCGAAAAAATCACTCGGGATATTCAACAACTGGTACCTGAAGCACGTGTAAAATTTGCTCACGGGCAGATGCCGGAAAAACAACTGGAACAGGTGATGCTGGATTTTTATCATCAGCGATTTAACATTTTAGTAGCAACAACGATTATTGAAAGTGGTATTGACGTGCCCACCGCCAACACCATTATCATCAACAAGGCCGATCGTTTAGGCCTGGCGCAATTACATCAAATTCGTGGGCGTGTCGGTCGTTCACATCATCGTGCTTATGCTTACCTGCTCACACCACCCGAAGCGATGATGACAGATGACGCGAAGAAGCGTCTCGAAGCCATTGAATCACTTGAGGATTTAGGTGTTGGATTTACCCTGGCAACGCACGATCTTGAAATCCGTGGTGCAGGCGAATTGTTAGGCGAAAATCAAAGTGGGCAAATTTCCGAAGTGGGTTTTACCCTATATAGCGAATTACTCGACCGTGCTGTAAAAGCATTAAAACAGGGCAAGGTTCCCGACCCGGATGCGCCATTGCATTCAGGCATTGAAATAGAGTTGGGTTTACCGGCTTTAATTCCTGATGATTATGTCTACGATATCCACAAGCGCCTTATGTTATACAAACGCATTGCCAGCGCCAGCACACAGGAATTGCTTGATGATATTCGCGTTGAACTCATTGACCGTTTTGGACTATTACCCGACTATCTCAAAAACCTGTTTTCAGTGACGGAAATAAAACTTGTGGCACAGGATATTGGCATCACAAATATTCAGGTAGTAGACAGTGGCATCAAACTTAAATTTAATGAACAACCCAACATTAACCATGTTAAATTAATTGAAATGATACAAACCCAGTCCAGTCTTTATCATTTTGACGGTAAACAAACATTCCGCATACTGGAATCATTCGATGATATCGAAGAACGTGTAAAACAAATTTATCATGTGATTAACACCCTTAATCTGCAACAAGCGGCGTAAAAATTATTTACCTTAAATTCAGTTACAAACAAAACTAATGAAAACACTAACCACCCTGTTATTACTATTTTTAACCACAAGCTATGCGCTAGCTGAAGACGCATCATCGACAAAAACCTTAAAAGAATATGACATCGAAATTATCATATTTGAAGATGCACACGCGCGTTACTTAACGAGTGAGAGCTGGAAGCAAATTATTCAAACAGAAAATCTGCAAGCTGCTGAAGTAGAAACAACTGAAATAACTGAAATAACTGAACAGTTAGATGATCTCAGCATAGAGAAAATAAAAACGATACGTTTCCAGAACATAAAACCTGAAATTCTCAACAAACAGTACAAAAGAATAAACGTTTCTTCCGAATATAATGTCTTATTTTACGGCGCGTGGCGACAAGCCGGTCTCGCAAAAAGTAAAGCATTTGAAGTAAATATTAATGAGCTGAAAAACATACACTCCAACAAATCTGACAACACCCTGAGCGGTACATTCAGGCTTGTACTCTCAAGATTTTTGCATATATACAACCAGTTGGACTACCAGCGAGCAGTGGCACACACAAATTTAGAATTTGGAATTACAGGAGATGACCTTTACCAATTCAATGTTTTTCCGATAAACAGTCATCGCCGTATGCGCAGTAAAAAGCTACACTATATAGATCACCCGTTAGTGGGTATGCTTATACAGATAAATCCAGTTGAAAAAACGATAGAAGTAAAAGATCAAAATCCAGCAGCTTCCTGAAGCCAGCAAGTACTTGAAGATTCTGCTGTTATTTACCCCGATAGCTTCATGGGTAACCGCCGTTCAACGCCAGACCGGCGACCTAAGACATCACTAAATCGTGTAGCATAACGGCGGTCTGTCATTAGTCTTCGCTCAAAAACTCGCCTTTCGGAATCTTTATGTTTATTATTGTCTGTTCCCATTACTAAAGCCTCAATATTAATATTTAAGGAGTTTTGTATGGTGTCATCCCTTTCAATCTTGCCATCATGGCAGAAAGATGCCTGGCACAAAACTCTTTTTTAATTTCTTCATAAAAACTAATGATAGCTTAATTTTTAAACCCCAGAAGAATCATTAAAGAATTATATAAATATATTAGCAATTTTCATGCCAAATAATTAAAACAGATAAATTTCATAGGGATAGAAAAAACATAACATGATATATAAAATATTAGCGAGCAGTATGTAAAATATATCGACACTTATTTAGACAATTACACTATTTTATGTCAGTTTTTTTAATGGTAATACAATAAAAAAGCCACTACTCAGTCATCTAACGAATTCACATGCCCAATGTACAGCCGTCTTTCTTCAACCGTGATGCCTGCCTGGTAGCGCAGCAGTTATTAGGTAAAATTATCCGTAGAAAATATAAGGGACACTGGTTGTGCGTACGCATTATTGAAACAGAAGCGTATTATCTGGAAGAAAAAGGAAGCCATGCATCACTTGGTTACACGGAAAAACGAAAAGCTCTATTTATGCCTGCTGGCACTATCTACATGTATTACGCCAGGGGCAAAGATTCATTAAATGTGAGCTGCAAAGGCGAAGGCAATGCTGTTCTAATAAAGTCCGCCTATCCTTTTTCTGATAATCGCTCATCAGCTGATGCCAGCAAAATCATGCAACAATTAAACCCATCAAATTCCGGCCAACTGCGAGCAGTAGAAAAGCTCTGTAAAGGTCAAACTTTGTTGTGTAAGTCACTTGATCTAAAAGTGAAAAAATGGGACAAGAAACAATGTGATAACAAACGTTTTTACTTTGAAGACATCAATAAGATTCCAGAAAAAATTATTCAGACCACACGCCTTGGTATCCCTGAGGGTCGCGATGCTCATTTACCTTATCGATTTATCGACTATGAGTTTGCAAGATTCTGTACCAGTAACCCACTAACAAAACGTGTTATTGATAAAAATTTGCGTATTTATAATCCTGGAAAAAACAGTTGACTGTAAATGTATAGCGCAACCTCTATATGCACTTATTAACGAGACAGATAGAAAGGATACCAGCCATTAAAGGCTGTCTACATCAAGGATGCTGTAGTCAAGCATAAGCCTATATGGACATATTTACGGCGAGTCTTTAGTGGGTGGTATTCTCTCTATCTGTCTCAGTAGTACTACTGTTTTTTTCTAGTATAATCAAAATCAGGCCTTGTATTTATAAGCATCTATCGTCATACACAAACTTACGCGGTCATCCACCATCGATTTTAGCGTATGCATATTAAATTCGGAACGCTGGATGGTTGTGGTCGCTTTAACAGTAATCAGTTCTTCTCCCTGTTCTGTTTTTACTTTTTTCAAATCCACGTAAAAAGCCACAGATTTAGTGATACCACGCATGGTCAAATCACCTTTGAACACGCCTTTTGTATCAGTTATCCATTCAAAACCGGTACTCACAAATAGTATATCTGGAAACAGTTCACTATCAAAAAAGCTTTCACCTTTCAACATAGCCTCAATAATAATTGAGTCCGCTTCCAGGCTATCAGCAGCGATATGGATCATTACGCCACCTTGCTTATTTGTCTCTTTCAGCGCAAGACCGCCTTTAAAATCACGAAACTCCCCTTCAACGACACCGAGCGGGCTGTTTACACAAAACCCCATTTTTGATGAACCCGGTTTAATACGGTACAAATCGCCGTCTTTAGCTGCCTTTAGCATCATTGTTAGCATGCCTTGATCAACCTGTGCATCCTTAAATGGCGCACACACTTTTTGATCTTCAGCATGTGTCAATGCCGACATACCAAGCATTAAGCCTAGTAGTGCAGGTTTAACCAAGGAGTTAATGAGAGATTTGCAAGATAATAGTATATTCATATATTAGATAATACTAATACATATAAAGGAAAAGTCAAGCTGGTGACTGCCATTTTTGCAGGTCCAATAGAAGCTGTACTCGACGAGCATGCGCTTAGGCTGAAAGATTAACCGCTAGTTACCATGCTTTGCTGTTTATTTTTCCACAAGCTCTATAGCGTTACCATCATAATCTCGACAAAATAAGGCTGCACGTCCAGATTTGCTCTTACTATAAGCGATGCCTGCTGTTTCCAGCCGTTGGATCAGAATATCTAGATCAGAAACCTGTAAAGCAACATGATGATCTCTACCGCCATGCTCGGGGCGATTTTCGACAGAATCCGGGTTGGCTACTTCAAGTAAATGAATCTGCCCCTTTCCAACTTGTAACCAGGCACCGGGGTAGCCTAAATCCGGGCGTGATTCATCGACCTTTAAAGCTAAAATTCCCTTATAAAATTTAAGCGCTTTATGGGTGTCAGCTACAATGAGGCTACAGTGATCGATTGATTTAACTAACTGATTATCCAGGCACACAGATTTCTCCTGAAGCGAATTCATAAATCGCTTATAATACCG
>CAZALW010000185.1:0-6702 GCA_964485705.1 uncultured Thiotrichaceae bacterium | reverse complement strand
TCGCGTCTTTTGCGTTCTTCGCGGACTATATTTTTGTTTTTAAAGGTCAGCTAATAACCGAATCCAGACACCAGGTATTTTCACTACCCGGTAGCTATTGCTGTTCCGACCATTCTGATTTCGTATAAGCCTTAATTGTCAACGCATGAATCGCGCCGCTTTGAATGTGCTCATTAACCAGCGCGTAAACCATTTTCTGCTCAGCCACCATGGTTTTGCCTTCAAATTCATCGGACACCACGATTGCGGTATACTTGCTACCATCGGCAGTTACATTGGCTTCACAATCATTAATACCGGCTTCAATTATACGTTTTACTTCACTTGTTTCCATTGTATCCTCTAATCAACACACTATTAAATAATGCTGCTATGGTACAACGTCAACAAGCTTTTGACACCCTACTTTTTATAGTGAATCAACATGTTTAACCAAATCATTCTATTGTGTCGCGCTGGTTTTGAAAAAGAATGTGCTGGCGAAATCATGGAGCAGGCTAATTTACAGTCTTTCCCCGCTTACATTCAAACAAACGAAGCCTCAGCTTATGTGTCGCTGGTGAGTAGTAACAATGAATTAAGTACCCGAGAACTAATAACAAAAATTAATTTTCGACAGTTGATTTTTACCCGCCAGTGGTTTGCTGCTGGCAAAAACAACCTCTCCCTGCCCGAAACAAATCGGCTACCTGACATTTTAAAAACGATTAATCAGTTTAATGAAATCTTTGACGATGTTGAGCTGAGTTACCCTGATACCAACGAAGGCAAATCACTGAGCAAATTTTGCAAACAGTTTAAGCCACATCTAATTAACGCACTAAAAAAAGATCATCTACTGTCCACACATTCACGCTGGCGTTTGCATCTGTTTTTTACCGATTCACGTCATGTCAGCATCGGCATCTCGGCAGTCAATAATAGCGCATCGGATATCATGGGCATAACCCGATTAAAAATGCCCGGCGCAGCACCCAGCCGCTCAACCTTAAAACTGGAAGAAGCTATACACTGGTTTTTATCACCAGCACAACAAAACCCGTTAATTACAAATGGTATGACCGTGGTTGATCTCGGCGCTGCACCTGGTGGCTGGACATGGCAATTTGTTAAGCGTGACTGCCTGGTTACTGCCATAGATAACGGACCAATGCAGAAAGAATTGATGCAAACTGGTATGGTCGAGCACCTGCAAACCGATGCTTTTACCTATGCGCCTAAGAAAAAAGTCGACTGGTTAGTCTGCGACATGGCAGAAAGGCCATTACATGTCAGTCGCTTAATCGCACGCTGGTTTACCAATAAACAATGTAACAATGCAATATTTAATCTAAAACTGCCAATGAAAAAACGCCTGGTTACGGTACATGAATGTATCGACCTGCTCCATCAAAAATTGACCGAAGCAAACATCAAACACACTATTGCGGCTAAACAGCTATATCATGATCGTGAAGAAATTACTGTTTGTATATTAACCACAATATATTCTTCGCACTCAAAAATACCTGTTTAGAGCGCGTAGTTTTTGATGAAGAGCAAGACATAATGTAAAGTCGCGGCGAGTGAATTATTACAAGGCTTTAAACGCAGTCATTAGCAAAACGTGTGTATGAAGCGTTGCATAAGTATTAATACTATAAACGAGCATTCTTGAATGCGAAGAGTATGCATCAATACCTGACAAAAAAACCTAAGGAACCATTAATGAGCAACTCCATCTACTGGTACGACTACGAAACTTTCGGCATCGACCCGCGTTATGACCGTCTGGCACAGTTTGCCGGTATCCGCACCGATGAAGAGTTAAACATTATCAGTGACCCGTTAACCCTTTATTGTAAACCCGCTGATGATTGCCTGCCCGATCCACACGCCTGTTTAATTACCGGTATCACACCACAAAAAGCACTTGCCGATGGTGTAAATGAAGCCGAGTTCATCACCACTATCCATAAAGAGTTTTCCACAGCCAATACCTGTGTTGCCGGTTATAACAACATACGTTTTGATGATGAATTTACCCGTAACACCTTGTATCGGAATTTTTTTAATGCTTATGCACATGAGTGGCAACAGGGCAATTCCCGCTGGGATATTATCGATACCGTGCGCTTAACCCGTGCTTTAAGACCTGACGGTATTCACTGGCCTAAGCAGGATGGCCGACCCAGCATCCGCCTGGAATTGCTCACCAAAGCTAACAACATCAGACACGAAGCAGCGCATGATGCAATGTCGGATGTTTATGCCACCATCGCTGTCGCTAAACTGATTAAAGAAAAACAACCGCGACTCTATGACTATATATATAGTATGCGTAAAAAAGGCGAAGTCGTTAAACAAATTAACCTGCGCACCCGGGAAGCTATTCTTCATGTTTCGTCACGCTACTCTGCAGCGCGCGGTGCGATTGCTATGGTGATGCCTATTTGCCAGCATCCAGTCAATAAAAACGGCTTCATTGTTTATGACCTTAACATTCATCCTGAAGATTTTTTTGCCGCCGATGTTGATGAAATGGCGGCCAGATTATACACACCCGCTGCCGAGCTGCCCGAAGGCGTGAAACGTATCCCACTAAAACAGATCCACATTAATAAGTGTCCGGTTATTGTACCCTTGAAAACCATGGATGATGAAGCAGCAAAGCGACTTAATATCAATATTGAAACCTGCTTAGCTCATCAAAAACTTATTCTGCAGCATATCGAAGAGTTTGCGCAAAAGACCGCTGCCATTTTCCAGAAAAGTGATTTTCCCGAAGTGAGTGACCCGGATGGTCAGTTATATTCTGGTGGTTTTTTCAGCCGTGATGATGTTCAGTGTATCGACAGCGTACGAAATAGCCCGGTAAACCAACTCGCCAACCTGCATATTAACTTTGATGATGCACGTTTAGAAGAGATGTTATTTCGCTATCGAGCCAGAAATTTTTTGACAACACTTAACGAGCAAGAACGTCAACAATGGAACGATTATCGGCAGGAAAAATTCAGTAACCCTGCGAGGTCGAATCGCACACTAAACCAGTTTTTTGCGGAAATCGAAACGATTCAACTGTCAGAAGATACCATTGGCAGTCAATTAGCACTGCTTGAAGAACTTCTGGAATATGCTGAATCAATAAATCCTCAGAAATAAATAGTGCTGCAGGGGCGTACTGTTTACCTGCCTGTAGCAGGCAGGCGAAGCAAAGGACGAAACAGGTGAGTACAAGGATAATACAAATAACAAAAAATCTAATGACCAAAAAATATATCCTGAAACAAAACAATGGGTTAAAAAGTACCGGATGATAAATATCAATTAGACATTGCTAATATAAGCGTTTTATAATATAGTACCCTCACTGGTCGTGAAGACCGAAGCGCATGAACTTATTTTTTTAATATTGCTGTTTAACTAAACATATAACAAACTTTGAGGTTTTAAAATGAAAACATTATTAACACTTGCTGCTGCAACCATCCTGGCAACTTCTACTGCTGTTTCTGCTGATTTTGACATGCCTTTTTTTGGCGACAACAATAACAGCTCTAACTGGAACAACAATAACAACATGAACAACAACCACGCTGGTAACGGTGCTGGCGACTTCGACGGTGACGGTGAATTTGACGGTTCTTTCTCTTTCGGCATGAAAGCTAAAGCTCGTGGCCAAGGTCGTGGTAACAGTAACTACGATGGTTACTACAATGGTTACAATAACTACAACGGTTCTAACGGTTACTACAGCGGTTACGCTCCATATGGTTATGCTCCAGCACCTCAGGCTGCACCTGCTGTAGCTACTGAAGCTAAATAAGCTTTAAGCATTAGTTTTTACGTTAAAAAGCCCGACCTCTGGCATCCAGAGGTCGGGCTTTTTAGTTTTCAACTTAGCTTAAAATAAAGGGCATCTCTATTCATTCCACCCTAAGATTCGCCTGCCTCCTGCTGCAGGCAGGTAAACAACACATTCGTGTGTTACGTCTCGTGAATATAAATCTTGATACACATCAAGTTTCTCAACCTTTTATATTAAACACGGTAAATTAGCTGTTGCTAATATAAGAATACTATAATATAATTTCCGGACTGGTCGCTAAGGCCATAGCGCATGAACTTATTTTTTTAATATTGCTGTTTAACTAAACATATAACAAACTTTGAGGGTTTTAAAATGAAAACATTATTAACACTTGCTGCTGCAACTATCCTGGCAACTTCTACTGCTGTTTCTGCAGATTTTGACATGCCTTTCTTTGGTGACAACTCTAACTCTAACTCTAACTCTAACTGGAACAACAATAACAACTGGAACAACAACCACGCTGGTAACGGTGCTGGCGACTTCGACGGTGACGGCGAATTCGACGGTTCTTTCTCTTTCGGTATGAAAGCTAAAGCTCGTGGTCAAGGTCGTGGCAACGGTAACTACGATGGTCACAACAACTGGAACAACAGCTGGGACAACCGTAACTCTTACTACCGTGGTTACGCTCCTTATGGTTATGCTCCAGCTCCTCAGGCTGCACCTGCTGTGGCTACTGAAGCTAAATAAGCTTCAGCTCAGGGCTTTAACTGCTTAAAAACCCGACTCCTGTATTTCAGGGGACGGGTTTTTTTTTGCAGAATACAATATCAATTACCCACATCAGGAAATCACCATGACCACTGAAAAAGAAACCAATACAGCACCAGCCTCTAGCGACAATAAAGTCATTTTCGCCCCCTTAGGCAAATACGCAGCTATTGCTGTCATAATGGTAAGTATCATTGTGACAACAGCTATTATGCTGGACAAACAACTGAACACTGTTGAAGAAAAAATTGCGACCATTGAAAGTGAAGCCGCCTCATCACAAACCAATGAAGCATCATCAACAGATGCCACTGTTTCTACAAGCACTGAAGCTGAAACTGTTACGAATGATGCTAGTACTAGAGATGAGCAACAAAGTGCTGAAGTTGCTGTTAACACAGAAACAACCGCTGAAACAATAAAAGCCGATGTGTATGTCACTACTGAAACAAAAACAGGCGGACAAGAAAGCACTGAAGTTACCGCTAAGGCAAAAACAACCGCTGAAACGGTAAAAGCCGATGTGTCTGTCACTGCTGAAACCCAAAAAGAAACAGCACCCGTCTCAAATTCAACACCCAATACACAAGAAGTGGTTACAACTGAAAACAGCAAGCAAACCAGCCAGCCACAATTTGCCATGAACAATATGGATAAAACCGACCTTGACCAACAAAGACAGGTTCGTATAGACGCTATCAAACTTGAGCAAAAACACCATATGACTGAAATGTTTGCTCGTATAAAAACACTGGAATCACAGCAACTAATTCAATATAAGACAGGACAGGATAAACAAATCGCTCGCTTACGTGAACGAATTACTGAACAACAGAAAATGATTGATACCCTGGTTTTACGCAATAAGGATTTGTTTGAACTACGTGCTGCTAACATAGAACGCAGGCAGACAAACCGCGAACAGATACTTAATCGCATATAAAAGTCAGCATATAAAAAAGCCATTATTTTCTTAGTCTATGGCCTTTATCTCATAACGGGCAAAGCCTGGAAACAATAAAAAAGCAGAAAGGTCAGCACATTAAAACGCTGGCCTTTCTGCTTTTCACGTTCAGAAAAAACTAACTATCATTCTAATGTTGGATAAGTTCAATGTATTTTAGTACCTAAAAAGCGATATGAATATTTAATATTACACATAAAGAATATCAATTATCCTATTGTTAAACATAACTTTATTAACTTTAACGCCACCTCGAACCAACTTTAACTGCAAGTCAATCGCAATTGACTTATATTATATAATTCTAATATAATAACACTCAGCGGTTCTAATGAATCGAGCGCATGAACTTTTTTAACTTGCTGTTTAAACTTATAATGAGGGTTTACAAAATGAAAACTTTATTAACATTTGCTGCTGCAACTATCCTTGCTACATCATCTGCCGTTTCTGCTGATTGGGGCAACAACGACTGGAACAATAACTGGAACAATAATAATAACTGGAATAACAACCACGCTGGTAACGGTGCCGGTGATTTCGACGGTGACGGCGAATTTGACGGTTCTTTCTCTTTCGGCATGAATGCTAAAGCTCGCGGTCGCGGTCAAGGTCGTGGCAACAGTAACTACGATGGCAATAACAGCTGGGACAATCGTTGGGACAATCGTTGGGACAACCGTAGCGGTTACAACCGTGGTTACGCTCCATATGGTTATGCTCCTCAAACTGCTCCTGCAGCTGCCGCTCCTGCTGCACCAGCCACACTGGCTAAGTAAGTTTTACTGAAAAACTTATTAAAAAGCCGTGTCTTTTGACGCGGCTTTTTTATTGCCCGGGATATTTGTAGAATATCTACAAGCCACCATGTCACAGAATATAGGGCACCTCTAAAAATAGAAGTGTGATTTAGGGAATGCAGAAAATAGTGCATTTTTTACCCAAAAAATAGGTGAATAGTGGGCTATTCGGCAAGTTTTTGAGTAAAAAAGGTGATGTTTTATGCGTTTCATAAAGTGTGCTTCTATTTTTAGAGATGCCCTATACTCAAACACAGCTATACCTCATCTGAAATATTGATTATGGTATTATTTACTTATATTTTATAATGAAATAAGGGCATCTCTATTTATTCTGGATGTGAAGATTGAGATTCAAAATATGTCAGATT
>CAZALW010000184.1:0-6707 GCA_964485705.1 uncultured Thiotrichaceae bacterium | reverse complement strand
TCGGTTTCTGGAAATATACGGGTACGGGCACGTTTGCTAAGTTGTGTTCCCTTGTTTTGCCTGGAGGCCGAACGTGTCGATGAAGTCAGTACGCTTGAGTCAGGCGATATACTTGCGGTGATCGTGCCGGAAAAAAGTGATTTTCATTCCGGCAGAGCATTGTGGAGAATTATCCCTGATGGCGATAACACGCAGCTTATTTACCAGGCAAGTATTGAACCGAGTTTTTTTATACCACCGATATTTGGTACCAGCCTGTTCATTGATACCATGCGTGAACAACTTGCCAGGACTTTTCTGCGCATTGAACAGGTTGCACGCATCAACCAGGAGCGTGAGTGGGATGAGAATCATGGTGTTAAAGTGGTCGCTAAGCGTGTAGAAACGCCTCCCTGCAAAGCCAGGTTTGATGCGACGCAACGATAATGAAAAATGTCACTATCCTTTCACTGGCACTGATACCACTTATTTCATCTTGTGCCTTTCAACAGGTGAGCTATCAGAATGATGTCATTCCTATTATTAATAATAAGTGTGTTGAATGCCATGCTCCACCAAATGGAAATGGTTATCGGGCGACAGGTCTAGTCATGGATTCTTATGATGCTCTGATGCAAGGTTCGGTGTACGGTCCCATTATTGTGGCAGGTGACAGTAAGCGTAGCGTACTCAATATGCTGGTTGAAGGCCGTGCCGGTAATGTGCAGAAAAGTTTACATAACAGTGGCAATGCGTTAACCGATGATGAAATACAACTGTTCAGGGCGTGGGTAGAGCAGGGTGCGCTGGATAACTGATAGATGAGGTTAACTGGCTAATCCTTCAGTGTTTCCAGTAGTGCATTAGCCGCACTCGATAAGGTTCTTGATTGATGCAATAACAGACCCAGGTGACGTTGCATTTTCACCCCCTTGATGGTTAATTTATGCAGTGAATCGTCAATCATCGATTCGGGTAGCACGCCCCAGCCTAAACCATGTTGAATCATGGCTTTAATGGTTTCCAGATAATTGGATTCCATGACGATTTTAATACTGCTGTCCAGTTTTAAAGCACGATCAATAATATTACGGGTATGTGTGCTGTGTGACTGTAATATCACGCCGTATTGAAATAATTGTTTTGTGCTGAAATTTTTCTGTTTTGCCAGGGCGTGATCACTGGCAACCACGCAAAACATATGATCCGTCCAGATGGGCAGGGTGGTTAATGGTTTTTCAATGTTATCGGGCAAAGTAATTAGCGCCAGTTCGATTCTACCTTTTAGAATGAGCGCGCCTGCCTGTTCAGAGTCCATGAACTGAATATCCAGTTCGACATCAGGGTATTGTTTGGTGTATTGGCGCAGTATTGGCGGTAGTCGATACAGGCCGATATGATGGCTGGTGCCGAATTTTAGCTGGCCGCTCACCTGCGTTCTCAGGCTGCTGATGATGCGTTGGCTTTCATCCAGTTCAGCCAGTATGCGTAAATAACTGGGTATAATGGCTTTTCCCGCCTGGGTGAGTTGTACGGTTTTCCCCAGGCGGTCAAACAGCTTGCAGTCGAGCGCAAATTCCAGCGTGGCTATGCGTTTGCTGGTCGCTGGTTGAGTGATGAAAAGTTTCTCGGCGGCACGGGAGAATGAACCGGTTTCGGCGACCATCAGGAATGCGCGTATATTTTGTATGTCCATTGTTTTATATGTTTGCCATTTATCATTAACCAGTATATTTCAATTATAACTAAAAGTAATCAATAATATAAATATTATGAATTTGTTTTATATGTGGAATAATCGTATTCTTACTACTAAATCAAAACAACGATGAACAATGTTTCGCTGAATCGGAGGCAGACTTATGCCTAAAAAATGGCTTTTTACACTATTACTGGTTTTAACTTCAACTATTCAGGCAGAAGGTTTTTACCTGACCAGCTCTGATATTAAAGGGCAGCTTTCCAATAATCAGGTGTTTAACAGTTTTGGCTGTAGCGGTAAAAATATTTCACCGCAATTAAGCTGGGGCAATGCACCGGCAGGCACAAAAAGTTTCGCCATCACCATGTATGACCCCGATGCACCAACCGGCAGTGGCTGGTGGCATTGGCTGGTTTTTAATATAAATAAATCGGTTGATACCATAAAAACCGGTGCCAGTAATACGGGTATTAGTAGTAACAGCATGCCAGCCGGTGCCATAGAAAGCACAACCAGTTATGCCAGTTACGGTTTCGGCGGGGCCTGTCCGCCTAAAGGCAATAAACCACACCGTTATATTTTTACTGTGTTTGCTTTGAATACTGAAAAAATTGAACAGAATGCAGATGCACGTCCTGAGTTAATTGGTTTTTTCTTGAATAACCATGCTATTGCCAAAGCCAGCATCATGGCATATTACGGTCGCTAAACGTGATAAACAGAAAAATAATGAGTAACGACAATGACTAGCAAAAAAACCCTTTACGACAAATTATGGGATGACCATGTTGTTCGTCGCGAAGATGATGGAACCGCTTTGTTGTATATCGACCGTCATTTGGTGCATGAAGTGACCTCGCCGCAGGCGTTTGAAGGCTTGCGACTTGCCGGGCGCCAGCCATGGCGAAGTGGTTCTATTGTGGCTGTGCCAGATCACAATGTACCCACCACTGACCGCAGTCAGGGGATTACCGATCCAGTGGCCAGGTTGCAGGTTGAAACATTAGACAATAACTGTAAAGAGTTCGGTTTAACAGAATTTGATATGTCCGACATTCGCCAGGGCATCGTGCATGTGATTGGCCCTGAACAGGGTGCAACCTTGCCCGGCATGACCGTGGTATGCGGTGACTCGCATACTTCGACCCATGGGGCGTTTGGCGCCCTGGCCTTTGGTATCGGCACTTCCGAAGTTGAACATGTACTGGCGACACAATGTTTGATGCAGAATAAAAGTAAAAACATGCTGGTATCAGTTGATGGTCATGTGTCAGCCGGTGTCACTGCAAAAGATATTGTATTAGCCATTATTGGTGAAATTGGTACAGCGGGAGGCACGGGTTATGCTATTGAATTTGGCGGTGATGCCATACGAACTCTGTCCATTGAAGGCCGTATGACGGTCTGTAATATGGCGATTGAAGCGGGTGCACGTGCCGGTATGGTGGCTGTTGATCAGACCACAATAGATTATGTGAAGGGGCGCCCTTATTCACCAACGGGTGATACACAGGATAAAGCAGAAGCCTGGTGGTCGACTTTGCACAGTGATGACGGCGCACACTTCGATAAAGTGGTATCGCTTAATGCCGCCGACATCAAGCCTCAGGTTACCTGGGGTACGTCGCCGGAAATGGTGGTTGCCATTGATGCGGCTGTGCCCGACCCTGAAGTTGAAACAGATAAAGTAAAAGCCGATGGCATGCGCAAAGCACTGGCCTATATGGGGCTAAAAGCCGGCACAAAGATCAATGAAATAAGTCTGGATAAGGTTTTTATAGGTTCATGTACTAACTCACGGATAGAAGATTTACGTGCTGCCGCAGAGGTGGCAAAAGGCAAAAAAATAGCGAGTAATATAAAACTTGCCATGGTAGTACCGGGTTCTGGTTTGGTGAAAAAACAGGCAGAATCAGAAGGTCTGGATCAAATCTTTATTAACGCGGGTTTTGAATGGCGTGAGCCGGGTTGTTCCATGTGTCTGGCGATGAATGCCGATCGTCTGGAACCGGGAGAGCGTTGCGCGTCAACCTCAAACCGTAATTTTGAAGGCCGCCAGGGGCAGGGTGGTCGCACCCATCTGGTCAGTCCGGCGATGGCGGCTGCGGCGGCAATTCATGGTCGTTTTACAGATATAAACAATTAATTTTAGAGCACTTTAAAAATGAAAATAGCCTTTTTGTTAGCCCTGACTGTATTTACTCTTTCAGCCTGCAATTTTAAAGAGAATTTGAAAGAAACCGGTGATGCTGTGCAGCACGGTGCGCAAAATGCTGCTGAGGCAGTTAAAAAATTGCCAGCAGAAATAAGTGAAGCATCCAATAAACTGGAAGCTGACATTCGAGACTAACCATTATGCAAGCATTTACCCAACATACAGGAATTGTCGCACCACTGGATCGTCCCAATGTGGACACCGATGCCATCATTCCCAAGCAGTTTTTAAAATCGATAAAACGTAGCGGTTTTGGTCCAAACGCTTTTGATGACTGGCGTTATCTGGATGAAGGTGGTCCGGAAGTTGATAATGCTTCGCGTAAGCCAAACCCTGATTTTATTTTAAATCAGCATCCCTTTGATAAGGCAACGATTTTACTGGCGCGTGAAAATTTTGCTTGCGGCTCCTCTCGTGAACATGCGGTATGGGCATTAGATGACTTTGGTTTTCGTGCCGTCATAGCGCCGAGTTTTGCGGATATTTTTTATAATAATAGTTTTAAAAATGGTTTGTTACCCATTGTGCTGGATGCGACCATTGTTGATGATTTATTTAACCGTGTGGCGGCAACCCCGGGTTTGCAAATAGCCATTGATCTTGCAGTGCAAACCGTCAGTGTGGCTGGTGAAAGCATCGCAAGTTTTAAAATTGATGCGTTTCGTAAACACTGTATGTTAAATGGTCTGGATGATATCGCCTTAACCTTGCAACATGCGGATGCGATAAAAGCTTTTGAGGAAAAACGAAAACAAACATCGCCCTGGTTGTTTTGAATTTGCGTTGACGTGCACGGACGCACTAATGTCGCGGGCGCATGGAGCGCAGGAGCTACCTTCGCGGCTAAAAGTTTTGTTAATGAAAAGTGTATAATTCTCTGTTGGTTTAGCAGATTATATTTTTAGAGAGAAACATGAGTTTAAAAATTGCAGTCATGCCCGGTGATGGCATTGGAATAGAAATTGTTGCAGAAGCAGTTAAAATTTTACATCATTATAAAAGCAGTGGTCGTCTTGACGTTGAATTAAGTGAAGCACCTGTTGGTGGTGCCGGTTACGATGCGGCGGGTAAACCATTACCCGATGAAACCCTGGTTTTAGCAAGAGTTTCTGATGCGATTTTATTTGGCGCTATCGGTGGTCCGCAATATGATGACCTGGCGCGTGAGCTTCGTCCTGAACGTGGTTTGCTTGCTTTACGTTCTGAGCTCGAATTATTTGCCAATTTACGTCCCGCGATTTTATATCCGCAACTGGCCGATGCTTCTTCATTAAAACCTGAAGTGGTCGCTGGTCTGGATATTATGATTGTGCGTGAGTTAACTGGTGGTATTTATTTTGGTGAACCACGTGGTATTGAAACCGATGCATCAGGTGAGCGCAAAGGTTTTAATACTCTGGTTTATAAAGAAAGCGAAATTGATCGTATTAGTCGTGTCGCATTCGATATTGCGATGAAACGTGGTAAGCGTTTGTGTTCGGTAGATAAAGCCAACGTGCTGGAAGTTTCCGAGTTGTGGCGTGAAGTAGTAACAAAAACCGCCAGCGATTATCCCGAAGTTGAACTTAGCCATATGTATGTCGATAATGCCGCCATGCAGTTAGTGAAATGGCCGAAACAGTTTGATGTGATGGTCACCAAAAATATGTTCGGTGATATTTTATCCGATGCCGCTGCCATGTTAACCGGCTCCATAGGTATGTTGCCCTCTGCATCATTAGATGCAAATTCAAAAGGCATGTATGAACCCATTCACGGCTCTGCACCGGATATTGCCGGTAAAGGTATTGCTAATCCATTAGCAACTATTTTATCGGTAGCAATGATGTTACGTTATAGTCTGGGTCACGCAGATCTCGCTGATGAAATAGATGCTGCCGTTGGCAAGGTACTGGATAAAGGTTTACGTACCCCGGATATTATGGCGGAAGGTTGTAAAGAAGTGGGTACGGTAGAAATGGGTGAGGCTGTATTAGCTGAGTTGTAAAAAATATTTTGGTCCGCGAATAACGCAAAACACGCGAATAAAACAGAAAAACAAAAATATCTTTTTTTGCGTATTTTGCGTTATTTGCGGACTAGAAAAGGTTTTTCTGTGTTCTGTGTTTTTTTACAGTTAAAACAAATTTAATTTTTTAAGTGAAAGAAAGTTATGAGTAAAAAATATGATGTTGCAGTCGTTGGTGCGACTGGTGCGGTGGGTGAAACCATGTTGTCTATTCTGGCGGAACGTAAATTTCCTGTAGGTGAAGTTTATGCGCTGGCCAGTAGTCGTTCTGCCGGTAAACGGGTTGAATTTGGCGACAAAACGTTGGTAGTTCAGGATTTAGACAAGTTTGATTTTTCAAAAGCACAAATTGGTCTGTTCTCAGCAGGTGCCTCTATTTCTGAAAAATACGCCCCGATTGCTGCTGCTGCCGGTTGTGTGGTGATTGATAACACCTCACAGTTTCGTTATGACGATGATATTCCGTTAGTGATTCCTGAAGTCAATCCACATGCCATTGCCAATCATAAAAAACGTGGCATTATTGCCAACCCTAATTGTTCCACCATCCAAATGCTGGTTGCGCTGAAACCGATTTATGATGCGGTTGGTATAACACGTATTAATGTGGCGACTTATCAGGCGGTATCGGGTACCGGCAAAGAAGCTATTGAGGAACTGGCTGGTCAAACAGCGCGTTTGCTTAATGCCAAACCGATGAAATGTGAGGTTTATCCAAAACAAATTGCGTTTAATGTGTTGCCGCAGATTGATGTGTTTTTAGATAATGGTTACACCAAAGAAGAAATGAAAATGGTGTGGGA
>CAZALW010000183.1:3288-6737 GCA_964485705.1 uncultured Thiotrichaceae bacterium | reverse complement strand
GCAATGCAGGTCTGTCGCTGGTGGATCATCTGCCGGCGTTGAAATACCGGGTTATTAAACAGGCCCTGGGTGTTTAGCAGACGGTTGAATTAGACGTGATAACACTATTAATTATCAGGGCTCTTTTTTGATAAAACATGTAAAATCATCCCAAATTTTTATCGGCAATAATAATACTATGAGCAATAAAACCATTCTTTTTGACAAACACGTCGAATACAAAGGCAAAATTGTTGACTTTGCCGGTTGGCAAATGCCAGTCAATTATGGCTCGCAGATGGACGAACATCATCAGGTACGTAATGATGCCGGTATGTTTGATGTCTCACACATGGTTATTGTTGATTTGGCTATTGAAAATAAACCAGGCGAAAATGAGTCGGCAGACATAAAAGGTTTTTTGCAGTATTTACTGGCAAATGATGTTGCCAAACTCAAACAGAGTGGCAAAGCGCTATATAGCTGCATGCTTAATGACAGCGGTGGCGTGATTGATGATCTGATTGTGTATTACCTGTCAGATGAATGGTATCGTGTGGTCATCAACGCTGGTACTCGTGAAAAAGATCTTGCCTGGATTAATAAACAGGCGGCTGCGTTTAAGGTCAAGGTAAAAGAACGTGATGATCTGGCAATGATTGCAGTGCAGGGTCCGAATGCACGAGCCAAAGCGTTTGAAGTATTACCGCTGGATGTGGTTGAAGCAGCAACACCGCTAAAACGATTTTTTGGCGTGGATTGTGGTGACTGGTTTGTCGGTCGTACCGGTTATACCGGTGAAGATGGCTTTGAGATTATGCTACCGGAATCAGAAGCTGTTGCGCTGTGGGATAAATTGGCAAAAGTAGGTGTTAAACCTTGTGGGCTGGGTGCGCGTGATACCTTACGCCTGGAAGCGGGTATGAATTTATATGGCAGTGATATGACGGAACAAACCTCACCATTAATCTCTGGCCTGAGCTGGACGATTGCATGGCAGCCGCAAGACAGAGATTTTATCGGTCGTAAGGCACTGGAATCTGAAAGCGCGACAGGCGTATCGCAGAAACTGGTTGGGTTGGTGCTTGAAGAGGGCGGTGTATTACGCGGTCAGCAGAAAGTAGTGATAGAAAATGCCGAAGGTGAAAGGCTGGCTGAAGGTGAAATTACCAGCGGCTCTTTTTCGCCCAGCCTGCAAAAATCCATTGCTCTGGCGCGTGTGCCGATTGATATTGGTAAAACCTGTAAAGTAGAAATCCGTGGTAAATTATTGAAAGCGAGCGTGGTGAAACCGGTTTTTGTACGTGATGGACAGGCTGTAATTAATTACTAATTATTAATTACGTGTACGAATAAAAGGATGGAGTTACGAATCGAGCGCCTGTCATCTCGACTAGAGGGAGAGATCTTGTACCACGGTAGAACAAGATCTCTTCCCATGGTCGAGATGACAGTAAAAAGTGAATTACGAATTAGCGATGATTAATTTTTTTGTTGCCGGGGCGTATAATGCGCACCAGTAAAGTCTGAATTATAAAAATTGTATCCTGGAGAATGACAATGAGTGAAGTGCCTTCCGAACTAAAATACACCGAATCACACGAATGGTTACGTGTTGAAGATGATGGTTTGATTACTGTCGGCATTAGCGATCATGCGCAGGCATTATTAGGTGATCTGGTTTTTGTTGAACTGCCTGAAGCGGGTACCGAATTTGTCGCTGGCGATGAATGTTGTGTGGTTGAATCCGTAAAAGCCGCCTCCGATGTGTTTATGCCAGTTAGTGGCGAAATCGTCGAAGTTAATGAAGTGCTGACAGATGAACCAGAAATGATTAACAGCTCACCTTATGATAACGGCTGGTTATTTAAAGTTAAACCATCAGCAAATGAGCTGGATGATTTGATGGATGCAGATGCTTATCAGGCTGAGATAGACGAATAGAAAAGTTTTAAGTTGTAAGTTTTAAGTTATAAGTTAAAAACCAGCAACACATTTAGTTTTAAGGGCAGTAGTTTTTTTGTGAATAAGCCTAAAGCCTAAAGCCTAAAGCCTAAAGCTTATAACCTAAAACTTATCACTTACAACTTATCACTTACAACTTACAACCAGTTTTATTATGCCTTTTATCCCCCACACCGATCAGGAAATCATGCAGATGTTAGCCACCATCGGCGCTGATTCTATTGAAGATTTATTTGACGAAATCCCTGCACATTTACGTGCGGCTGTTATGCAGGCAATACCAAAGGGTATGACGGAAATGGAAATTTCCCGTTTAATGCAGCAACGCGCCGAACAAAATACCAAAGCAGTATGCTTTCTGGGTGCAGGCGCTTACCAACATCATATTCCCGCTGCGGTCTGGGAAATCACCACTCGTGGTGAGTTCTACAGTGCTTATACGCCGTATCAGGCGGAAGCATCACAGGGTACTTTGCAGTTAACTTACGAATATCAAAGCATGATGACAGCGCTAACCGCGATGGACGTGTCTAATGCCTCGATGTATGACGGTGCTTCATCTTTAGCCGAAGCCATTTTGATGGCAGTGCGAGCTAATCGCAAATCAAAATCACGAAAAATTTTAATGCCAACAACAGTTAATCCGGTCTATCGCCAGACTGCACATACTATTGTTAAAGGTCAGCAAATCGAATTAATTGAAGTGCCTTATGACAAAACAATGGGTACTGTGAGCCTTGATCAGATTAAACAGCAGCAGGCTGAAGAAGGCGGCGACATAACCGCACTGGTATTACAGCAACCGAACTTTTTTGGTTGCCTGGAAGCGGTTGATGAGATAACTGACTGGGCGCATGAAAATAATATTTTGCTGATTGCGGTAATCAATCCACTCACCGTTGCCGTCCTGAAACCACCGGGTGAATGGGGTAGTGCAGAAAATAATAAGGGTGTCGATATCGCCTGCGGTGACGGACAGCCTTTAGGCGCACCGATGTCAGCGGGTGGCCCTTATTATGGCTTGCTTTGCTGCAAACAGGCACTGGTACGGCAAATGCCCGGGCGCATAGTAGGTCGCACGGTTGATTTAGATGGTAAAGAAGGTTTTGTGCTCACCCTGCAGGCGCGTGAGCAACACATTCGTCGCTCCAAAGCCACCTCCAATATTTGCACCAATCAGGGGCTGGTGGTGACAGCATCCACCATTCACATGGCGATTATGGGCGCAACAGGGCTGGAAAATACCGCTGCTGCCTGCTTTGCCAATAATAATATGCTGGTTGAAAAATTAACCGCTATTGATGGTGTGAAAAAAGTTTTTGCAGCAACCCATTTTCACGAAACCGTATTGCAGTTTGATGGACTGCAGGCAGGTATTGCTGTGGCTGACATACCCGTGACTATTATACCCGTGACTAATATACTGAAGGCACTGATGGAAAAAGGTATCCTTGGTGGTTATGACCTGTCTCTGGATTATCCTGAACTGGGCAGTGCCATATTAG
>CAZALW010000183.1:0-3188 GCA_964485705.1 uncultured Thiotrichaceae bacterium | reverse complement strand
CTTGGTGGTTATGACCTGTCTCTGGATTATCCTGAACTGGGCAGTGCCATATTAGTTTGCACCACAGAAATGCGTAACGAACAGGATATAGACAGTTATGCTAAAGCCATGCAGGAAGTGCTGTGTTCACTTAACAGCACACAGGCAACGGCTCTGTCGGAGACAGCATAATGTTAATTTTCGAGCATTCATCAAAAGGTCGTAATGGTGCGCCTCAGTCACCAGTGGAAAAAGCCTCGGTCGCTGCTATTCCTGAAAATTTTCTGCGTAAAAACAGTGCTGCACTGCCGGAAGTGTCCGAGTTGCAGGCAGTGCGTCATTACACCCGTTTATCGCGGAAAAACTTTTCCATTGATACTGAATTTTACCCGCTGGGCTCATGTACCATGAAGTACAATCCGCGCGCCTGTAACACACTGGCGATGTTGCCCGGGTTTTTAAATGCGCACCCGTTGACACCGGATCAGCAGAATCAGGGCTTTCTTGCCTGTATGTATGATTTACAGTCAATGTTATGTGAAGCCACCGGCATGGCCGCGTTTTCGCTAGCACCGATGGCAGGGGCGCAGGGTGAGTTCGCTGGTGTGGCAATGATTGATGCTTATCATAAGTCACGTGGCGATCATGATCGTAAAGAAATGTTAATTCCCGATGCCGCCCACGGCACTAATCCCGCTACCGCAGTAATGTGTGGTTTTACGGTACGCGAAATTCCGACACTGGATAATGGCGATGTCGACATTGAAACCCTGAAACAGGCGGTTGGTCCGCAAACTGCCGGGTTAATGCTAACTAATCCATCAACGCTAGGGGTATTTGAACGTAATATTGAAGCCATAGCGAAAGTGATCCATGAGGCCGGTGGTTTGTTGTATTACGATGGCGCAAACTTAAATGCCATCTTAGGCAAAATACGCCCCGGCGACATGGGTTTTGATGTTATTCATTCAAACCTGCATAAAACTTTTTCAACCCCGCATGGTGGAGGTGGTCCGGGTTCCGGTGCGGTGGGTGTTGCGACACGTCTGATTCCGTTTTTGCCGTTGCCGATGGTGGCTAAGGAAGAGGAAAACTACCGTTATCCATACCGATACTTAAGCGCAAAAGACTGCCCACAAAGTATCGGTCGCCTGTCTGCTTTTATGGGCAACCCCGGCGTGTTATTACGTGCCTTTATTTACATGCGTTTTCTGGGTCGTGAAGGCATGGTGCGGGTGGCAGAATTTGCTACCTTAAATGCAAACTACATGATGGCAGAAGCAAAACGTCGTGGTTTTACTTTGGCGATAGACCAGCGCCGCGCCAGTCATGAGTTTATTATCACCCTGAAAAATGAAGCGCGTGATTATCACGTATCAGCAATGGATTTTGCTAAACGATTACTGGATTTGGGTTATCACGCACCAACAACCTATTTTCCGTTATTAGTGCCCGAGTGTTTACTGATTGAACCCACTGAAAGCGAAGCAAAAGAAGCGTTGGATGGTTTTATGGATGCACTGGAGCAAATAAAAAAAGAAGCAGAAATTAACCCTGAACTGTTGCATGACGCACCGCAAACACTGCCGGTAAAACGGCTTGATGAAGTAAGAGCGGCGAAGCAGCTTGATCTCGCTTTTAAAAGTAGAGAATAATGAAAAGGTAATTATTTTTTTGCTCTTTCGAGATTTGGGGAGACGCTACTTATTGATGAGTAAGATTTCTCCTAACCCATCTTTGACATCTTAGAATAAAATAACTCATAAAAACAACAAGTTAAAATTTTAAAACTGCGCTCATGGCACTACATATTTTTTATTTTTAGTAATGGTCTTCTGAGTCCCTCCAGGTTGCATGGCAAGTCCCAGTGCATCATAGATTGTGCCTCGTGCCTCGTTCCCACGCTCTGCGTGGGAATGCATACGGAGCTTGCCGTTAGCTTAGGTATGCGTTACCACTCGGGAGCGTGGGAACGAGGAAAACGCACCAGCGTTAACAGCTTATCACCTCAGTCTACTATTTTTATGCATTGATACAACGCTGGTGCGTTTGCTATTACGTTACCACGCAGTGCGTGGGAACGAGGTCAACTTGGCACTACTGCCTGATTTCAAAACCTAAGCGATTGTTTTTATTAGGCATTATTTATTTTTCTTTTGCAATATCAATGACTTACGTGATGAATGTGTCAAAGATGGGCTAACGTCGAGATATTAATCGTTGCATAAGTATTCGCAGCGCGTACTTTTGAAATACGCTGTAAATATGTCCCTATAAGCTTGACGGTAGCATCCCCCCGCTTTCGCGGGGGCAGGCTATGCTGCCGACAGTTTAAAAAGCACACACTGCAAATACTTATGCAACGATTAATAACAGACGGTTAATGTTGGTTGTTATTGCAATTCACGAATCATGTTTTTTCATATTTGTATTCTCAGGAGCTTAGTGCGATGGTGAAAACAACAAATAGGCAGATTGTTAACTGGCTATATCAATGAAATTTTCTGTGGTGTTTGCCACTTTGGCTGCTTCACGAAAAGTAGCTTCGGCAACCACACCTGTTAGTACTGTGTCACCAAATACAAAACTAGGCACACTCTGGATGTTGTGTTTGCGAGCATTAAGGAAATTGTTAGTGAGGCGTTGCTGGAATTGATACTTAGTCCATGCGGCTTCTACAAACTTCTTTTTGATGCCACAGGCGTGAGCAATAGCTTTTAGTTGTTGCCTGTTTCCAATGTTGATGGCATCGACAAAATAAGCGGCAAACAGTTTTTCGTGCAACTTGTAAAATACCTCTCGTCCACATTGTTTTGCAGCCTCTGCAAGCAATAGCGCATCTTTTGAGTTGGTGATGAAGTTGAGTTCGGCTAGCGGAATATTTTCTTCATTTGCTATACGCTGTAAATTACCGATCATTTTTTTCCATTGCTCTGATGAGTATTGAAGAGAATCAATGGGTTCGCCTTCAGCCGATATTTCAGGATGAATTTCCAAAAAACACCAGTTTATTTTTAGCTCATAGTTATCACGCAAACGCTGCAGGCGATGATGCCCGACATAACAAAAAGGGCAAATGTAATCACTGTACACAGTCACTTTTAATTCGGGTAAAGATGCCATAGGCCAGTGCTCCGTTGCACAATGTCATACATTTGTCTGACACTGGTGCTGCTATGATGTTCCTTTATCATGGTGGCTTACTAATC
>CAZALW010000182.1:0-6753 GCA_964485705.1 uncultured Thiotrichaceae bacterium | reverse complement strand
GCAGATGCTGGTAAATATTATGAAATAAACTACTAAAAACCAGCATTCTGTGGTTATTATGCCTGTCTTCGGACAGGTTTTTTCAAAAATACAGAAAAGTTCTATCAGTACATTTCTGTATTTTTGAAAAAACAAGATAAAACGAATGCGCCTGCTGATGGCCAAAACTCAGCACAAAACCGGATCGTAAGTCATGCAATATCCGGGCATCGTTGATGACGATGTGACTTATTTCTGAAACCTTATGGGAGAGCATCCCATAGGGTGTTCTCCTTCATTTAAACAAACTTGAAGGAGTTTATATTATGACTGCACCTTATTATCACGCAGAATCTTCTGCCAGAAAATTTGGCGGTAATCCACATGATTACCTTGCTATTCATCGCTGGTTCGATGCCACAAAAGAATCATTTTGTGATTTTCGTCACCGCGCAATGCGTCATCATGCCGAGGGCATTTTTGAAGCAGAGCGTGTTTTTGGTGAAACCATTACTAACAGTGATGGCAAAGCCGTACCGGTTCGTTACATCGGCGAACAGCACATCATGGAAGACTGTGGTGGTCGTGTGCCCAATCTGGCGGACTGGTTGAGTTGTATTCAACCGAAAGTTTGGATGTCACATGGCATATTGACGCTTGGTGGGTCTGATAAGGAGGATAAAGCATGAATGTTATTCCTTTATCATTGCATCAACGATTGAATAAACTGTCACACAAAGCCGCTAAGCAGCTTGAGGGGCTTTATTCGATAGGTCATATTGATCAGCATGTGCTGGAAACCGTGTTAGATGCTGGCGACCTTAGTCAGGATACAACCAGGCTGCCCGCTTTTGCCACCAGTTATCTCTACCTTAAATCACAACATGTGCCGGTGGCGGATGTCATTAATATGGCTAAGCAACACCAGCGCAGGATTAATTTATGGTGGAGTGCCAGTCGATGGCAGGATGAGCATAGTCGATTGAGCCGATTCGCTACTTTGGAGAAACTGTCAGGTGAAAATATAAAATATGATGTCTCGTATTTTGTAAGCCATCTGCCTGAATATTTTGCGGGTTATTTAATTGGCAACTCAAGGCGACTTGGTATGGAAGGGCTACGGCAGCGCCATTGTATTGCTTCCTGGCATAACAAGTTGTTAAAAGGTGATTATGCTATTTGTGTTGTGTTTGTCAATCACGTGAGATGGACAGTTGAATTGATCAAAACCACTAGCCTGGAAAGCCCAGTGCGAATTGGGCAGATCAAATCACGCCTTAATCTTAACCCTGGCATAAAGGAGCGCAAAGTCATTTACGCACTGTTAGGCATTAAAGAAACCATGACCAGTCTGGAGTCATCACAGGAAATAGCAGAGAATAGCTGGAAAGTTAATGCGACACGTATCTTGCCAGTGTTGACCAGGCTACAAGTTAAGGAAGTGCTTGTGCAGTTCTCTGGCTCTGGTGATGAAGGTTATGTGCATGATATTACTTTCACTCCAGAAGTCGATGTGAAAACACAAGTTGACGTGTTGCAACTCAAGCGAAGGTGGCAAGATGAAATGTGGCAAGTGCGCGGTGAAACAATCAGCACATCATTGTACGAAGCTGTTGAGCAAATGGCTTATGATTATCTTGAACTTAGTGGTACTGACTGGTACAACGATGATGGCGGTCAAGGTGAGCTTTTTATTGATATGGCAGGTGAAAAAATCACCCTGTATGTCGATGTAAATTACACTGAATGTACCCGTGAACATGATTCAGAAACGGAATTTTTTGAATTAATTGAAGGGGAATTGGCAGCATAAGCAAATCCGATAGCCGAGTGGCTATCAATCTGGAAGCAGGAAATAATATCATGCCTTGTCGGGAGTTTCCGACAAGGCATGATTCTTTATAAATTACCACCGTTGTCTGTCGGTAACAGACACCATTAAAGACGTTTCGTGGATTGTGAAATAAACGTCAAGCCATAACGGCTCTATCCATCTTTAACCAACGCCTACGGGATGATTATTCTCCCGTAGGAGCGTAGTCATTTTTGTAGGCATTTTTTTAATCTCACAAGAGAGGTGAAGTATGTTTACAAAAACCAAGGAGTTGTTTATGAACTGGAAAATTAACTACACTATAATAAAAGATGTCTTTGTTAAATTAGGACTTTTTTCTATTACAGGTGGTGTCATTGGCTATATCGTTGATAATAAAATTGATGCTTTGACAGCGTTTTATGCTATATTCATCGGTATATTTTTTATTTTGGCAGGTGCAACGCACTCGCTCAAAAAAGAGGAATGATGTTATGACTTCTGTTGATTTTTATATAATAGGAACTTTAACATTTCTTGCGTTTTTAGCGGGACTTGTTGTTTATTTTGATGATGGTAGTGATGATAAAGAAAGCAAAAAACATCATCAATAATTAAATCCTGCTTAGGCAGTCTTCCAAAAGGCACTAGCTACCGCTAGTGTCTTTTTTTGTTTTAAGAAGGTCACCAAGTGCTTGAATGCTATATGTACAGTGCTTGTAGCCAGGTGACACTTTGGTGCAGCTCGTCATTGGGTTCCACGTCATTTTCGTCCATTCAATTTTTGTTTTAGTACTCATCGCGTTATTCCAATGATTATATGACAGTGTAGGATCGACTTTGCCGTCTACTAGCAATAATTGTTAACTGCTCGGTTGCATGTTTAAGATTGTCACAAGTTATTATCAACATTCGCCCAGCGGGTCGGTCAAAGCCACCCCAAACGCTACGTACCATCCAGTCACCCAGTAAATCCTGCTCAATATAAGCACAGTAATAACGACCATCATCTCGTTGCCATCGATGTTGCTGCCAGCGCTCAACCTGGTATTTCATTAAATGACCTCGTCAAATAAATCATCATATGAACTGATTAAAACACGCTCAGCCATGATGTAATCTGATTTAAAACATTTCAGAACAATACCAGTGTAAATAAGGGATTCCAGATAAAATTGTCGCCTTTTATATGCCTGTGCGAAAGTAATGATGTCCCCTGGGTATTCATTAATAGCCACAAGTCGATATGCGATCATTTCAATAAAACCTTCATCAATACTTCGACCATAACCGGCGGTGATGGCAAAATAAGCATCATTGAGTATTATCGGTGTTTTACATGCGCCCTGTTCTGCGGTGGCACTATTAAGTGCATTGGCGATGTCGCCTGTTGCATAGTTGAGCCGATGTTGTGGCACGATAACGGACAGTCTGTTTTTTGATGCTGTTGTGGTGTGATGGTGAAGCAGGCAATGATCATTGTGTGCATGTAACATGGTTAACATTCCTCAAATAATTGTTTGCAGTCCGCGCACTCGATATTCAGTTGCGGTTTTCCCCATAGGTTGACAGCGCAACCTGGGCAGGTGTATTTACTGCGATTGCCCTGTTTTTGCTGGGTGACACGCGAGTAATTAGGTTCGATGGCATCGGCCAGTTCATGTGTAATACCCAGCGCATTAGCCATACTCTCGTTGCTTCTTTCTTCTGTAAAGACAAACGGTGTTGATGGTTGGTGAGGAGCGGCGATATGGCGATCCATCCATTTAAGAACAAAGCCTTTTTTCACCAGGCTGGCAACAGTCGATTCAAAACGACCGCCTTTGATAATGTAGTCTGCAACCTGATCGCCAGTGCGCCTGCCGCCAGGTTCACCCGTATGTGACGGCATTAATCCAATGCTTTCCATTTTATCCGCCCATTCTTTATTGTGGTAACGCCCTCTTCCAGGTTTACCAAAATGTTGTTGCCACAGATGTACCATTTCATGACCCAGTGTTTGCAGTGCCTCGTTCTTACCAGCAGTAGCAAAATAAGCCGGGTTTAATGCGATTTCATCGGTTTTTTGCCCCTGTCGGTTAGCAAAACGCTGGTAAGAAAAGTATCCCATGGTATTTTTTTCGCGCTGATAGGTAATTAGGCACTCAGGCAATGTGCCAGCGAATAATTTACGATTGATCAAATCATAGGCCTGCTGCCATTCGTGATAGGTTTCTGGCGTTGGCTGCATATTTGTATTGTACAATACAATAATAAAATAATCACGGATTCACTGGTGTTATTATGAAACACATCATCTATTTAGCGGTTATTTTTGAAGTTTGACCTGATCGGCGGTAGAATAGCAAAAAATAGAATTCGCCAGGTAAACACCTGGTCTCCAGTTGTGGATGGTCACTGCCCTGAGTGTGACAACCCTTGAATCGGTCGTGAATGATGAAAGCTGATCTGCCTGTTGTAAGACGCTCCGTATGGTCGTCATGGTATTCATTCGTAATCGGTAGTGATCGCTGGTTCTGCGGCCCGTCTAATCCAATGGCCACGTCATTACTGCATGTGACTCAACTGCGCAGCGTCTTACAAGGTAAGGCGTTGCGCAGCCTTTACATACATCGTCCAGTGACTAAAAATCTTTAAACCCTATAAAAATCCCCGACAATGAAGAATGGACTCGAAACAAAGACCACCTGTAGCAATTATTGATAATCTCAACTATATTGGCAATCCGTATAAGAAAAAGCACTTTTCTACTGAGTCATACTCGAACATCAAAATAGCTGGTGCTGACACGGATCTGGAATTCACTCTTAAATTTCTGTATAGCTATAATGGAAGTACAGCAACCTTTAATAGCTACCGACGTGAGTTAGAAAAATTGCTTCAATGGTGCTGGCGAATCGAGAAAATTTCTTTATTAAAACTTAAACGTGAACACATTGAAGACTTTATACGGTTCTGTTTAAATCCACCAAAAACCTGGGTAGGCCTAAAAAATGTAGCGCGATTTAAAAACGTGAACGGTGTGCGATTAGCCAACGATGAATGGCGACCCTTTGTTGCATCCGTTTCAAAACATGAATACAGTAAAAATATAGTCGCTAATATAAATCTATTTTATCCATCTCAAGCATCAATTAAATCCACATTTACCACTTTATCTTCATTTTACGAATACTTGATACAAGAAAATCTTGTTATGTCAAACCCTGTTGCGCTTATTAGACAGAAAAGTAAATTTATCCGTAAAAATCAGTCAAAACCTGTTGTCAGACGCATCAGCACGCTTCAATGGGCTTATGTATTGGATGCCGTAGAATTAATGGCATCTGAGAACCCTGCCAAGCATGAGCGCACTTTATTTATAATGAGCTGTTTATTTTCTATGTATTTGCGCGTCTCAGAATTAGTTGATGACGAGCGCTCAAGCCCTGTGATGAGTGATTTTAGAAAAGACCAGCACAATAACTGGTGGTTTGACGTGACGGGGAAAGGCAATAAAAATCGCTCTATAACGGTGTCTGACGACATGCTTAATGCGCTTAAACGATACCGTAAGCATTTAGGTCTGGTGCAATTACCCAGTTTTGGTGAGAAAGTACCACTTATTGCTAAAGCGAAAGGTAAAGGATCTATAACAAGCACCAGGCATATTAGATGGATTGTTCAGCAATGTTTTGATGGCGCTTATAACCGAATGATAAGAGACAATCTTAAAGATCATGCCGGTGAACTAAAAGTGGCGACAGTCCATTGGTTAAGGCACACCGGCATCTCAGAAGATGTTAAGTTTCGTCCACGCGAACATGTGCGTGATGATGCGGGTCATGCCAGCATGGCCACGACAGACCGCTATATTGACTCTGATTTGCGAGAAAGACATGAATCCGGTCGAAAAAAACGAATGAAAATACAACTATTCAGTACAAAGTTAACGATAAAAAAAGGAAACAATTGTGGCTGAAGCGGTGGGTTATGTGGTCAACAGTGACGTGTCCTGTGTGCAAGTTAATTGTCCAGGCACGCGCTGTTTTTAGTGTGCTGTCGCGCAGTGATTTAAATTGCAACTTCTGTTTGTGCGTCATATTGGACAAGGCTTTTACTTGTCATAGGGCTATGATATGGGTATAGTAAGGGTACTATCACCCCACGCAGGAATTTACTATGGCATCAAACCCTTTAAAGATTAGATTCGACTCAGACAACCTGGAAGCGTTAGAGCTTGACTCAGCCAGGACAGAGAAACCCATTACGAATATTGTTAATCAGGCAGTCAGAGCGAGATATACAGACATTAGTGCCAACGCTTTATTGGGAGCGCTGTCTTTGCCGAGTATTATCAGACTGGAAAGCACATCAACAACCGCTGATATTGAACGTATTTGCGCTCTTCTCAATCGTGATCAGCTGAGACGCATTGTTTTTGCAGTTAAAGATGATCGTTTAAACGACCGCTGCATGGTTGCTTATTTTGAAATGGATGAAGTCATTGTATTAGCTGACCAAACAACGATTAATCATGCTCGCAGGCCAAGAGAAATGGAGGTTCAGGAATTATTCAGCCATTGGAAGGAGTTAAACTTATCCAGTATTACTTATTTTATTCCTGAAATAACACCTGACACCCATGACCAAACGATTGATGAAGCATGGCAAGTGTTGAGTAAGTTACCCGTCAAGGCCTTTGATTTATCGTCTTATCTTTTATTACTTTCGCCGCCACCTGAAACAGAGGCGTAATGTTATGGGTCAAATTGAATGTAACAAGCTATTTGACTCTCTTCTCTCTTGTTTTAATAAGAAAAACAATAACCAGGACAAAAATTAATCATGAAAAAAGATAATTTTTTAATTGTGGGTGGCGGTGGCAGAGAAAGTGCCTTTGCTTTAAAACTTTTTGCAGACACCGTACTTTATGCTTTTATTAGCCATAAAAATCCAACTATTATAGAGTGTGTTGAAAA
>CAZALW010000181.1:0-6771 GCA_964485705.1 uncultured Thiotrichaceae bacterium | reverse complement strand
AAGCACACTCTGGAAGTGCTACAAAATAATAAGAATAAAGTTGACCGGCTTTTACACAGCAGAGTGAAAAGATGAGAAAAGATGAGCAGAAAATCCTGGTAGTTGACGATGACCCTGTCGTCCTTAAAAGTCTAAAAGATTTACTTGCTACCAGAGGCTTCAACCCGGATACTGCTATTGGCGGGCAGGAAGCGATCTGCCAGCTAGAACAAAACAACTATGATCTGGTATTACTGGATTTACACATGCCTTATGTTAATGGGCACGATGTGATGGCGCATATCAATAGCAGGAAAATCGACACTTCCGTTATTATTGTCAGTGGCGAAACCTCGTTTGAGGCGGCCAAAGATGCCTGTACTCAGGGAGCCTATGACTTCTTACGTAAACCCTATGCCACCGATGAGTTAATCATCACTATTAATAATGCATTAAAAGAAAAGCATCTGCAAAAACAGAACACATTCATCCAGAAGCAGCTATCAGAGTCTGAACGCCTGCATCGATATATTGTAAACACCTCGCCCGATATTATTTACATTCTAGATCAGGACGGTCACTTCAGCTTTATCAATGAACGCATAGAAAGTCTGTTAGGTTTCAGCAAAGAAGAAATTATCGGCAAACATTATTCCTTCCTGGTACACCATGATGACATGGAGCAGGCAAAATATGTTTTCAATGAACGCCGTATCGGCAAACGGGCAGCTAAAAATATTGAATTACGCCTGAAATGCAAAGATGATGGCAATACCCGTCACTTTACTAATCGCACATTGCCCATTGAGCTTAGTGCCATGGGTATGTATAAGGAAAACACAGAGCATCATAGTGATTACGCTGGCACCTATGGCGTTGCCCGTGATGTGACCGAGCGTAGAATTGCTGAAGAAACCATTAATTTTCAAGCCTATCATGACCTGTTAACAAAACTGCCCAATCGAGCATTATTGCGAGATCGCCTGAGCCTGGCCATTAATCAGGCCAAACGTGAAGGTGAAAGTCTGGCAGTCATGTTTCTCGACCTTGACCGGTTTAAAAACATTAATGATAGCCTGGGGCATATGATTGGTGATGAGTTATTGCAACAGGTAAGCATACGACTAAAAGAATGCATACGCGCCGGCGATACCCTGGCGCGATTCGGCGGTGATGAATTTACCCTGATGCTGCCCAAGCTTCACAATGGCCGCGAAGATGCCAGTAAACTTGCTGATAAAATCAGCAGTACACTAAAACAACCTTTTATTATTGATGGTCACGAGTTATATGTCAGCGCCAGTATCGGTATCGCCCTGTACCCGCAAGACGGAACCAATATGGAAAACCTGATTAAACATGCCGATGTTGCCATGTACCATGTGAAAGGGAAGGGTAAGAATGGCCATCAGTTTTATTCCAATGAAATGAATGAGCCCTATATTGAAAACCTTTCATTAGATACGGGTATTCACAAAGCACTGGATAACGACGAATTTAACCTGGTTTATCAGCCACAGATTAATTTACGTAGCGGTGAAATAGTCGGTGTTGAAGCATTGTTACGTTGGGAACACCCTAAACACGGTACCATATCGCCTGCTGAATTTATCCCTTTTGCTGAAGAAAGTGGCTTAATTGTTGATATCGGTCACTGGGTGATAAAAAATGCCTGTGCAGAGTTAAGTCGCTGGCGAATGGCTGGTCTGCCTGAAATAAGAATGTCAGTCAATATTTCAGCACGTCAATTAATGGAAAACGATATAGTCGATAATGTTCTAAGCGCTTTAAAGGATTATGACATCCCGGGGAAATGGATGGAGCTGGAGATTACAGAAAATGCCATTATGAATGACATGGATAGCATTATTCGTAAACTTGAAGAGTTAAGTGATTACGGCATCACTATTGCTATTGATGACTTTGGTACCGGCTACTCTTCATTGAGTTATCTGCACAAACTGCCGATTCAAACGCTCAAGATCGACCGCACCTTCCTCAAGGAAAGTCTAATTCATAAAGGCGACAATACCATCATCAATACCATTGTCGCAATGGCCAAAGGCTTAGGCCTGAATGTTATCGCCGAAGGGGTGGAAACTCAGATACAACTGGATTATCTACGTGAAATAGAATGCAGTGAAGCACAGGGTTTTCTATTTGGCAAGCCCTTGCCACCAGCCGTAATTTCACAATTATTGAACCAGAAGCCCTTTGCCTCACCGGACAGCCAGGGCAAATCGGCCAAGGGCTCTCACTGGCATCATTAAAAACAAAACAAAACAAAACTTCTCAGGAAAGTTTATTTCGCGTTCTTTGTGATGAATAATTATTTAAGTTTTTTCCAGCTTTCATGTTGTGCTAACAACGCCAGTGCCTGATCCAGTAATTCCTTGCCCGGTGACATACGGTGCCAGGTTGATGCCCCCGATGGGTGCGGCAATGGAATCAGATCGACATCAACATCATTTATATTCAGCGGTATTTTTTTACCAATAACATCAATCAGTTTGTTTACCGGCAAATACTGAGAAATCGCCAGTTTACCCACTGGAATAATCAGTTTTGGTTGCAATAGTGTTATCTCTTCATTGATCCACTGTGAACAGGTTTCTATTTCTTTTTTATCTGGCACCCGGTCACCACCTTTTGGGTTTTTCCCCGGGAAACAGCGACACACGGCTGACATATAAACCTGCTGGCGAAAATCTTCTTCATAAACGCCTATTGAAGCAAACCATTTAAACAGGGTCTTACCCGCTGTCCATGCAAAAGGTCTGCCTAAATCGCCTTCTTTATCACCTGGTGCCTGCCCCACCAGTAAAATTTCTGATGACACTGCTTGCCCCAAAACAACCGGAGGAATCATTTGTGGGCATAACCTGCACTCACCCAGTGCCTGCTGATGTGCCATGATTAATTCAATTTTATTCACTACCATTCCTGCATATACTACTTAAAATGAAAATCATTATAAAATAGACTCCACTTAATAAACATTATTTAATCATCATGAAATACAGCCAAACATTCATTGCACTTTTGTTTTTCTTTAGCAGCTCTGTTTATGCCGATATCATGCTATTGATTCATGGTTATCTGGGCGATGCTAATTCATGGGAAAAATCAGGCATTAATACTGAGTTACATCAACAGGGCTGGCAACGTGCTGGACTGTTTAAAGTTAGTCCTCAAGATCCACGACTATTTGTAAGCCCACATGCGGGGGCAAAAAATATTGTTTATGTTGCTGAGCTACCGTCCAATGCTCCTGTTTTGGTACAGGCCGATGTATTAAAAAATATTATTGATATTGTTCAGCTGAATCATAACAATAAAAAAATTATTCTGGTTGGGCATTCTGCCGGTGGGGTGGTTGCACGTATGACACTCATCCGCCATCAGCTAAAAAATGTAACAGCCATTATTACCATTGCGACGCCACACATTGGCACCGGTCGTGCTGATCAGGCGCTGGATATCACCGCCAATCATGGGCCATTTAATATAGTAAAAAATGTTGTTGGCGGTAGTGATTATAATGCGCTTAAACATTCACGAGAGTTAATGCTGGATTTAAGGCATCCGCAACCGGGCAACCTGCTTTACTGGCTGAACAGCCAGCCACATCCAAATATTCACTACGCCTCGATTATTCGCTTAAACAATAGCGGTCAAACAGGTGATTATTATGTGCCGGGATTCAGCCAGAACATGAATAATGTGCCAGTTTTGCAAGGCCGATCATCAACATTTACCACACCCACTTCACACTTTTTAGCACGCCAGGATGCCAACACCATTTTGTCTATCATTGGTAATTTTAAAAATTAGCAGTGATAATATAGATAAAATACCATCCATACGTCAAGGGGTTAAGCTATGAGCAAACATTCCTGTTGTGTTTATTTATCCGACAAACTGGCCGCATACGGCTTTGGTGACGAGCACCCGTTTGGCCCGCAGCGTCATTATATATTCGAGCAGGAATTTTATAAACAGGAGCTCGATAAAAAAGTAGATATTTTTGATGCTGTGGCAACAGACCAGCAAAACCTGGAATTATTTCACACACATGAATATATTCAGAAAGTTATTGAGCAGTCCAAATTTGGCGTTGGTTATCTTGATCATGGTGATACCCCGGCCTTCACTGGCATGTATGAAGCTGCATGTTATGTCGCCGGAAGTGTGCTAGATGCCATCGAGCAATTAATGGCGGCACACTATAAAACCGCTTTCGTTCCTATTGCCGGCTTACATCATGCACGTCGGCATATTGCTGCAGGATTTTGTGTGATTAACGATTGTGGCATCGCCATAGAAACCTTACTGCAAAAGTACCATTTACAGCGAGTCGCTTATGTTGATATCGATGCACATCATGGTGATGGCGTGTTCTACAGCTTTGAAGATGAGCCGCGATTAATTTTTGCCGACATGCATGAAGATGGCCGCTTTCTATATCCCGGTACTGGCACAATGAGTGAGATTGGTAAAGGTGATGCTGCTGATACAAAACTCAATATCCCGATGCCACCCAATGCAGACGATAAACTGTTCTTCAGGATGTGGCCTCAGGTAGAAAGTTTTCTGGAAAAACACAAACCTGAATTCATCTTGTTTCAATGCGGTGCAGACAGCATTAAAGGTGATCCGATCACCGATCTGCAATATTCAGAAAAAGCACACGCCTATGCAAGCAAGCGGTTACGTGAAATTGCCGAACGGCATTGTGGCGGTAAAATTCTAGCAATGGGTGGCGGTGGTTACAACCACGATAACATTGCCAAAACCTGGACTGCGGTTGTTAATGCCTTGAGTTATTAGTAAAAATGTAACCAGTTACATCGCCTGAGTTATAGCCCTGTATATAACTCAGGCACCTGTATATACTCAACACAATTTGAAAATCACCAGCAGAAACCCATGTTAACGCATATATGGTTTGCCTTTTTTGCCGTTTCATTTATCAGTGCCTGTTATCAATGGTTGATAAACGGGCAGTCTGAGATTTTTTCAGCGCTTATTCAGTCCACCTTTGACATGGCAAGCCTCAGTGTTGAAATTTCCATTGGTTTAATTGGCGTATTAGCCCTGTGGTTAGGTTTTTTCAAAATTGCCGAACGCGCAGGCATGGTTCAATTACTGTCACGTGTGCTTGAGCCACTGTTTTTAAAATTAATGCCGGATGTACCTAAAAACCATCCTTCGCACGGCAGCATCACCATGAACATGGCCGCCAATATCCTGGGGCTGGATAATGCTGCCACCCCCATGGGGTTAAAAGCCATGCAGGATTTACAAGCATTAAATCCTGAAAAAGAATCAGCCAGTAATGCGCAGATACTATTTCTTGTACTGAATACCTCAGCCGTCACTTTGTTGCCGGTAACAATTTTCATGTATCGTGCACAGCAGGGTTCAACCGACCCGACTGCTGTATTCCTGCCCATACTCATGGCTACCAGTGCCTCTACATTAACCGGACTGCTTGCGGTTGCTTATGTACAAAAAATAAATCTGTTCGATAAAATCATTGTGTTTTATTTTTCTGCCTTTGCCATTCTGCTTGCTGCTCTTGCCAGTTATATGCTGTCGCTGCCGACAGAGCAAATGGCAAAAACATCCGGCCTGTTTGGCAATTTTATTTTATTTAGCATCATCATGCTTTTCCTGAGCGTGGGCTGGTATAAAAAAGTGGATGTTTATGATGCATTTATCGAAGGTGCAAAAGAAGGGTTTGGTATCGCCATCAAACTCATCCCTTACTTACTCGCCATGCTGGTCGCCATTGGTTTATTGCGCAGTAGTGGTGTGCTAGATGGACTGCTTTCGCTATTTGAAAACCTGTTCGCTGCACTTGGTTTTAATACCGATTTTATCCAGGCTTTGCCCACCGCCTTTATGAAACCGTTAAGTGGCAGCGGTGCCCGCGCCATGATGTTAGAAACCATGAATACGCATGGTGTTGATTCGTTTGCCGCAACGGTTGCAGCCATTATGCAGGGCAGCACCGAAACCACGTTTTATGTTCTGGCGGTTTATTTTGGTAGCGTTGGCATCAAAAAAGTACGTCATGCACTTGGCTGCGCCTTGTTGGCTGACCTTGCTGGCATTAGCACGGCTATTTTTGCGGGTTATTTGTTTTTTCACTGAGGTGTTCTCAGTGCCGCAACGCTGGATTTTTTTGTTGGCTTAACCTACGACTCAATTAATTATAAATGCTTTATTTAAGTCTTTTCGCCTCAGCAGTAAACTCAACCACTATGGACTGAAAGTCCATAGGTTGCTCTAAAAAACGACTGAAAGTCGTTTTGCCTTACGTTTTGCCTTAATCGGGCACTGAATATCATAAGCCAGATAAATATCACCATGAAGTGCATGAAGATCTGATGCCTTCATGTCCTTCATGGTGAATTGAAAAGATAGACGTCTATTGAAACACTAAGAAATGTGTAGCAGCTAAAGCCTTGCACTTAAAGTGTATAGTTTTGACTGGCGGTTTGAGACCAATAAATTTTTTACTGGTAATTCACTGCAGAATGATTTAAAACATAAACATAATGCAAAAATTTCTATCTATTAAACTCATTATTGCCTGTTTAGCGCTATTAACCTTGTCTGCCTGCTCAATGAACAAGATGATGGTTAATATGTCGATGCCAATGATAGAAAGCGGCATGGAAGCAATGAATCAGGAAGCGGATTTACAGCTGGCAGAAGATGCCATGCCAGCCAATATCAGCATGCTCAACGGCATGATTCATCTTGATCCTGAGAATGTACAGT
>CAZALW010000180.1:0-6790 GCA_964485705.1 uncultured Thiotrichaceae bacterium | reverse complement strand
ATCCATAGTGCTATCCTCAAATTTCGGTTATTGCGCCGGTTAACTAATGCGTTATATTTCTAAATCACTTTGTAGCTTGCCCAGGAAGCAACCACCTTTATTACCTCGTTTATACTGCCATCCTGAAGAACATTTGTCTTTATCTTTACCGTTGCCACCATAATCACATTCAGAGCAATCAACGTATAAATGACCTCGTGTATCTTTTTTACTGTACTTTGCTTTTTTCACAAATCACCTATAATCAAATTAAAATATAACAAAAAAATAAACGCAGACCGCCAACGCCATTGTGCCTACAATTCAGCCAGTGCGGCGGCTGGTTATTAAAGGCGTTAGGTTTTTTTAAGATCAAATTTAGTTCGCCTTTTTCTACAAAATAACCAGCACGCGGTATTAAAAGAAGCCCGGTTATTTTCAGTTTTATGGTTACAATCAGGTTAAATTAACCAGATTCATTGCCGTCTCTACCCAATAAAATGGATAAAAGTTCCGCTGGTTACTACAAACGGTTAAAGGTTACAGAAAATAATTTGTTGCTGAAAAGTAGTATGTTTCATCAAAATTTAGTGGCAAAGTAAAGGGGTGCAAACCGCTGGCAGGCGGTCACCATTAGCATTTTTGGTGGTTGTTATTTACAAACAGGGTGCGGTTTATGTGGTAGATTCCACTAACAGCATTAACCTAACAAAAGCATACAACGGAACGCAAAAAAGCGTCACGCATTTTGCTAGCGCAAAATACGCGCCCCTTTTTGCGCCCGCTGATGCGAGGCGTTAGGTGATCGAATAAAACCAGAATGGCTAATAAAATTAGGCAGAATTCAAAATTGTAATTAAATATTCACGTGAATGAAATAATGTTTTCATAATTCCGTAACAATATTCCTGCATTATTTACACCGCGCTGTAGTTAAAGATTTGGTCGGTATTACGGCGTGAAGTTGAACTCATGTAGCATTAATAAATATCAATACCTGCACAGAGTTCTTGACTCATTAATTTACATAAATGGTATTTGTATTAATACTAATTAAATTGGAGATAGTAATAATGAACATTAGTTTTCGCTTACTTTTAACCAGCGCATGCGCTGTAACACTTATGATAGGTGTATCAACTATTCATGCTAAAGATGAAAAACCAAAAACCATTAAAATGGATGAAGTTGAATTCAATATTCTTGAAGAAGACGGAAGGTTTTTAAAGGGTTTACCTGCTGAAATGCAATCACGCGCAAGCGCAGGGGCATGGAGCGATTCAGAAGTCGGTCCTACAATATTTCAAAAGGGTTTGTGGTATTTTAGTCCAGTCTTTAATGCACCCATCACACCACCAGGGGCTGCAAAAATATCTTATCTTACTTGGCAATGGAGTGTAGTAAATTATAGAAGTGATTTAATTACATATATTTGCAATAGTGCCTTGACAGGGTGTATCAATGTGCGTTTTCTTGGTTCTGGCGCAACTACCGCATTTAATGGATGGTCAGCGTCCACTCAATTCGTAATGGCATTTGCTGTTCCAGGCAGTGGTACAATCTCCCCATTCATTTTTGGTCAGTCTAATACAATTAATGTATCTTGGTCGATGTAGAATATTCTAGATTTTGAAAAAAGGGGGCATTTGCCCCCTTTTTTCATGGTCAATAAAAAAATATTCTAAAAATTAACTAGCATACTGTTGAATTGGCATTGAAATTGCTTCAGTTTAAATGTATTCACATCAAGGAGAATAATTATGATTAACTCTATTTCTAACGCAGTTTCAGTGCCTTCATCAAGCTTCAATTCATTTTCAACTAAAGAAACCAGTGCAGCTTCAGCTACCGGCGTTTATGATTCGCAGCGAGACAAGTCTAATATCTCACCACTACGAGAACGCCTTACCTCCATGATTGAACATTTTGCAAATACTGAGGAAGGTGCAAAGCAATTATTATCAACGTTTAGCAAACCATCTAATGGTGGTCTTATGTTGGGCGGTCTTCCTGATTTAACTAATCTAGATGCAATGGCTCGACATGACCGCATATCTGAGAAATTTTCATTGGAACAACAGGGTTTTGAGCGACAAAAAAATAACCTTGTTAATGAAGGTGTAGCAGCAGGAAAAAGCTCAAAAGCCATACTCAATGACATTATAAGCTTATATGATGCACAGTCAGAGTTATTTAGACTTGGCGTGGGTTGGAATGGTCAAGTTTTTGCATTTAATGAGGCATCAACAGAAGGGTTCAAACGTACATTGGAGCACAGCCGTGATGTTGTGAACGCTCATGCCTGACAAAAGTAATAATATGTTATTGTTTATGTTAACTAAAAAGGCAATAATCTATCGAATGGTATTGCTTAATAATGGAAAACTTTTGCCATAAAATATTGCCAAAGAGGAAAATAATTGCCACTTAATAACTATCGCTTGCCTGTGAGCTATAGTCTAATCTGGTGTTCAAGCATCATATTGGCACTTTAATGGGCTGTATAGCCATACGGTTTTAAACAAAATCACCTAACAATGCAAATACACTCGGACGGTTTAAAGCGTCGCGCAAAAAAACGCGCAACACTTTTAACCGCCGGTGATTTGCGGCGTTATACGTCTAAGGCTTTATCGTGAGAATAAAATTATTTTCACCTTGCCAGGGTCTTATTTTTTTATCCAAATAAACGGCTGTTGACTCTCTTGTTTTTTTAAAAAAAGCAGATCTTTCTTCGATTGTGACATCAAAACCAAAATCAAAAAGTGATGCGCCTGTTTCGCTTAGTCGCAGTTGACATTTATTGTCTCTACACCAGTTCCGCAAGTCACTATGTATATACTCTAGCTCACCTTTTTTATTAACAATTTGAGCAACATGTTTTTCGTTGGGTCTGTCTGCACCATTTACTATATAAAACTGCATAATTCAATCCTCATATTAAAATACGTATAACAATAAAATCAACGCAGACCGCCAATACCACCGCACGTTTCTGAACCAGTGTGCGGCGGCTGGTTATCTCAAGCGTTAGACTAGAAAATAAATTGATTTATCTCTTTAAAATTCATCTAAAATAAAATGGAATATTAAGTATGCAAAAATTAATAAGTAGAAGAACTTATACACCGACAATCGTTTTGCTAGTAAGTACTGTTATATCTGCCTGTGGAGGTGGGGGTAGTAGCACCGATAACACAGGAGATACAACTACAGATACCATTGCACCCATTATTATACTCAACGGCAATGCCTCTATTACCATTGTCGAGGGTGGTATTTATAATGAATTAGGTGCCAGTGCAGATGATAATACTGATGGTGATATAAGTGCCGATATTATTATCGGTGGCGATACAGTTAATACAGCTATAGCTGGTAATTACACCATCACCTACGATGTAAATGATGCATCAGGCAATTCCGCGCTACAAATTTCTCGTGTCATAAATGTGAGTTCAATTCCAGTCGCTGCGACATATTTTATGCCAGCACTTAATGATACGGGTATTCAGATAGGAGGCAATTATCCTGATGGGAATAACATTAATTGTAGTGGTGAAACAATTAATGAGCAGGATTGTTCATTTGGTCGAGATAAGCAAGCTACAGATAGTTCGTTGATTAAGATAGGATCTGGTAGTGCTGGGTTTGATTTTACCAAACTGGGAGCCGATGGTGCTCCATTAGCAATACAAAATCAACCATGGAGTGATACGGGGAGTAATAGCGATGGTACTATTTGGACTTGTATTAAGGACAACAATACTAATTTAGTATGGGAAGTAAAAATCAACAGTGTTCAAGGAGGTCATTTACACTCAAAAGATGATAAATATTTTTGGTACAGCACTGATTCAACCAATAATGGTGGCTTTACAGGTATAGAGAAAAGCAGTAATGGCACAAGCACATGTACAGGACAAGACCAAAATGATAGTAGTACCTTTTGTAATACCGAGGCGTTTGTAGGCCGAGTAAATGAGGAAAACTTGTGCGGTGCTAATGACTGGAGGTTACCTAATTTACATGAATTACTTTCAATAACGCACTATGGAAAGCCTACTAGCCCAGCAATAGATACCGATTATTTCCCTAATAATGAAAGTAGTAACGATGTAGTTCAAAACTACACGACATCTACCTCATGGGTCATGCGACTTAGTGGAAAAGATGCTTTCACGACTACCGATGAAGGCGGTGCGGTAAAGGATTTAAGGAGTCAGGCCTACTCAGCTAGACTTGTCCGCACTGCACAGTAAGACCACCCCATCAAACTATTGAATTTATTAAAAGGTTAAATCATGAAATATATTAATAAACTTTGTTTAATTTTAGTATCAATTGCAGTTTCACAACCCGCATATAGCCAAACCTGTAATGACAACATATTAGCTAGTACACCTGATTCCGCATTTTCAGTCAATAATGATGGAACGGTTACACATACTGGGACAGGATTGATGTGGAAGGTTTGCTCAGAAGGGCAAACTTGGGACAATGGTAGCTGTTTAAGCGCACCTACCACGTATGACTGGCAACAAGCATTACAAGAACCTGCAACACTAAATGTAAGCGGTGGGTATGCTGGACATACTGACTGGCGAGTACCTAATATTAAAGAGTTAATGTCTATTCTTGAAGTGAAGTGTAGCAACCCACCCATTAATGAAAACATATTTGCAGCAACACCCGCTAGTCCTTATTGGTCTTCATCACTTAAAACAGATGGATTTTCTACTAACCTAAATTATGCGTGGGTTATTGACTTACGAAGTGGGCTAAATCTTTTAGATGCGAGATCACGAGGTACAAATTTCCCAGTTTTAAGGTTAGTTCGTAATTCTCAATAAAAACTTTTTTATCTAAACTACATATCAATAATGCCTTGAGTGGTACATTAAAGATAAGTCTAACAAGGCCAATTCACATGGAAAAATTTAACCTACGCTCCTTCGTCGCTACGGCTAAATTTCCCAGTGATTGGCGACGTTAGGGCTGTAAAAAATACGATTCAATCATCAATAACTATTGCTCTTTCTTAGATTGATTTTTATGCCTCTGTGGCATAAAGTGCTCGTTTACTAGAGATAGTCGCTCATGCGGTTATAACCCGATTATAACTGTCTGATGTTAAAAACTAAAATAAAATTATCAAAACTTAAAGGAATAACATGAAAATCATTACAATAATCCTCACTTTGTTTCTTACCTCCTGCATGATTTCTACAAAGCAATATACGGGTCCAGAACGGTCAACTGATGAACTAGCCATTTTGAATAACTCGGACTTGGGGAACCCAGTACAAATAAATGAGATTAACGGTAAGTTCAGAGGCGTTGGATACGTTGAAAATTTCGAATTCTTACCAGGAGAAGTTTCGATACTGGCAGCATATAACCCTGCAGACAAGCCAACTCCTGGAAAACTTGACCTTGAATGTGATGTTTCGTTTGTGCCAATTACATTTATAGCAAAAGCGAATACGAAATATCAAATTGACTACGAGATTGGCAAGGTCGATTGGACTGTTTGGATAAAAGAAGAAAAGTCCAACAAAGTCGTTTCCAAGAAACAAACAGGTAAAATTAAAACAAAGAGTGGTAAGTATCTGGTTGACCTTGGTCTAAAATAGCTAATTACCATATACAAAATATAATGATATAGGTGACGGAAAAATTAAGGACTTAATTACTCCGTCACCTTTTTTATATCTTCGTGACTATATCTCACAGCATCGAAATGTAGATACATCGTGGAACCAAAAAGCCCTAACAAGTGCATAAACGTGGACGTTCCACTACGCTGCGCTTCGTTCCCACGCCAGTTATGCAGGCGTTAGAGCCACAATAATGAAAAAAAGACATCCATTAAAAAATCTTATTCTTGAGGCTTGGCAAGACAGCATAAAAAGCGATTACTTAAGGCAGCGTATAAATTCCGAGCGCAGCTTACAAGCATCATTCTGGTCACAATTAAATAAAAAATTACCACCTACAAGGCGTATCTTTATTGAGCCACCAATGCGTATAAAAACTCAAAATGGTATAAAAAAGGTTATCCCAGATATTGTAATTTGCAACACTAAAGAAGTAATCTCAATAATAGAAATAAAATACTCCCCAAAAGGGCAGCCAAAATATGAAAAAGATATAGAAACACTTGCATTAATATCAAAAAAACGAAAACAGTTATCAATTTCTAATTCACGGTTTCGTGGCACTGAAAAAGACACTAAAGATTATTATTTTTCAGATAATGTGCTTTTTGTTTGGGCTGGTATACATGCGCAACCAAAACAAGAAATTAACAGCCTTTATTCTAATGGGTATAAATCTCTTGAAAATACATTTGTTCAATTACACGCAGAGACAAGGCATAATGATAAGCCAGTGGTGTATACAATTGAGTAAAGCTCTAACAATGCAAATGCACTCGGACAGTTAAAAGCGTCGCGCAAAAGACGCGCAACACTTTTAACCGCCGGTGATTTGCGACGTTATATTTTTACTCAACAAAAATTATTTTAAGGTTAAAAACAATGCGCATTTGTTCCAAGATACTTTTTAGTTAATCCGGCGCTTCAATAAAAAGTGGCAATCAAAAAAGAATAGTTACAAACCAGCAGTCAGTGCCACAAAGGTGCCAACCACACGTGGTAAATCAATAAATATTTGGTGTCATTTAAAAACATGCCCATTACAGCCAGCTAAGGCAAGTGCTGAACAGAATATGGACTAGTTTTAGTCCGTAATATAACAACACGCCCTGAGGTGGACAGCAAGTAAAAAGTCAGCTTTCTGCAGCAAA
>CAZALW010000179.1:0-6869 GCA_964485705.1 uncultured Thiotrichaceae bacterium | reverse complement strand
AAATCATGATCCGAAATGTCAGTATTGTGCATCCGTCAGATTCATTGCGCCAGGCAGCATTGTATTTACAAGAACATAAATATGGCTGTTTACCGGTTGTTTCAGATGATGTGTTAGTGGGTATTATTACCGACAGTGATTTTATCGCCATTGCGATTAATTTACTTGAACAGGCTGAATTAACGGAGGATGTAGTTGAAATCGAGGATGATATGATGGATGAGATAGAATTGCCGATAGTGGATGAAGCTCAGTAACAGCCATTGTTAAAAGCGGTTTTTCGTAGGTTGGCGGTGAGGAAATTCTCGATATATGCTTAAGTTCGTAGGGTGGGCAGGCTTTTTTGCCCACGCGTAAGCCTGCCCACCCTTATGAGTGCTTACCAAAAACAATATTTTTAAATAATGTGATTTTCACATTCTTTTTAGCCTGGTTTGCAGCTGTTCAATCTCCTCCATTAACTCTATGGTCAGTGCCACACCTGCCAGGTTAATGCCCAGGTCGCGTTGCAGGCGTTTTGCTTTTTGCACACGTTTTATCGTTATACTGCTAAAACACCAGTGTAACTTTTCCACACCAATGGGGTCGATGAAACCTTCATCAACCAGTTCGATTATATAGTTAGCATGCACCGCGCAGGCATCACATAGTTGACGCAGGGTAAGTTGGCTTTCATTTTCCAGGATATGACCGCTGAGAATAGTTGTTGTTTGTTTTGCCATATTATAATTCCAGGTATAACTCCGGGTCATACCCCTAATCTTGCACGTGGATTAAAACTGAACGATTGCTGCATTTTTTTATAAGCGGCTTTTTCACTGTCGGAGTTTGCCGGTGGTAAGGTCACCTGCAAGACAATATATAAATCACCAGCATTGTTATTGCTGGCACTCGCCGGAATGCCTCGACCTTTAAGCCGCAATTTACTGCCGTTGCTAGAGCCCGGTTTTATTGTTAAATCGACCACACCACCAGGAGTTGGGACTTTGACCTTTGCACCTAAGGCTGCTTCCCAGGGGGCAACGGGCAAATCCAGGTACACATCATGTCCTTCGACCCGATAAATACTATGCGGATTGAATTCGATTTCAAGGTATAAATCACCGGCTTTGCCCTGCGCACCAGCTCCCTGATTTCCCTGACCACTGAGGCGAATATGCTGTCCCTGTTTAATGCCTTTGGGAATGTTTATTTTGAGTACGCGCTGTTTTGTGGTGAGGTGGCCGCTGGCATCAACCCCAGGTACGCGCAGACTGATTGAGCGGGTAGCGCCCGTCATTGCGTCCTCCAGATCGATCAGGATTTTGGCATGATGGTCGCTGCCCGTTGACTGGAAACCTCCTTGTTGTTGATAGGCTTGCTGCTGGTAAGCACGCTGCTGATTAGCCTGAGAAGGAGTGCCTGCCTGTTGAAAGCCATGGCCAAAAAGGGACTCAAAAAAATCACTATAAGCACTGACATCGACATCCTCAAATTGCTGGTGCTGCCTGCCACCTGTGCCATAACCACTGGTAAAACCACCACCGCTGAATTCAAAGCCGGCATCCCAGTCTGGTGGTGCATTGAAGTCCTGACCGGCTTTCCAGTTAGCGCCCAGTTGGTCATAAGCCGCACGTTTTTCCGGGTCTTTGAGTACCTCATTGGCTTCGCCGACTTCTTTGAAGCGTTGTTCAGCGTCTGCTACTTTGCTCACGTCGGGATGATATTTACGTGCAAGTTTGCGATAGGCGCGTTTTATTTCATCTTGCGTAGCATCGCGTTTAACGCCCATGATTTGGTAGTAGTCTTTATATTCCATAGTTGAAGGATGGTTTAATCTGAATAAATGAATTTGTTGTTAAAAATAGCGGCTAACTACAAATGTGCCCTTATTAGGGGCTAAGGGCTTGTCAAGAAATAAATTGATCATCTTGCTTGTCTATCCTTTTGTCTTCAGCATTGCTAAAAGGGTTGCATACAACGAGTATGCGCCCCTTTTGGTGCCTTGAATACAAAACGATATCCGGCACGCGCAATATGATCAATTTATTTCTTGACAAGCCCTAAGCTTAGCCTACTGAATTATTTTGCAGACGATGTTGATTGATATCAATAGGGAAACTTATTATTTTATGTGCCTCTACCTTTATCTCATAAAAAAGTTATTTACATGTCTCAATAAAAATTATTCTGAGTTAAATGCAGAGGCATGTAAAACAAAAACATTATTAACGTTGTAAGAATGGAGCATTGTCATGCCTGAATTATCTGACAAGGTTGTTTTTGTACACGGGATCATTACACTTATAGTTATAAAAAAGGAGGATATATGCGATTAGCTGTGGTTATGTTTATGCTGGTTTTACCTTTTACCTGTGTTGCTGATGGCGCGACACGTGTGCAAACGCCTTACGATGAGCAAAAAGTTGTTTATGATTTCTACTTCGACGAACCCGAGAAAATAAACTCGGCACTGTACTGGATTCGCTCATTGATGATTCCACTGGGTGAGGAACCGTATAATCATGCGCCTGAATTTATGGATATTGTGGTGATTATTCATGGCACCGAAATCGTTACCGTGGCAAAGAAAAATTATGAGAAATACAAAGATGCGGTTGAACGTATGCGTTATTACGCCGCACTCGGTGTTCGTTTCAGGGTGTGTGGGCTGGCAGCAGAGGATTACAGCTACCTGGATAAAGATTTTTACGAATTTATTGAAGTGGCACCTTCAGCCATTACTGAACTTGCGCACTGGCAGCAACAGGGTTTTTCATTGATTACCCCGGCGGTGATGGATAAAAAATATTCGATTGAAGAGATTCGCTGACAAACTAGCCGTTATAAAGCCCAGATCAAGTTTGTAGTAAATTTTTCCATTTATAATAAATGTGTACGGGGTGAATCCATGCGCGTATTTATTATATTATTGCTGATTATCTCATTTTCAGCTTTTGCTAGCCCAACAGATAGTGATAGTCGGATTTGCGCTCCATTTCGTGGAGGTGTTGTCGACCCTGTCATCGTCAGCTCAATGTTACAGGCGGCAGCGGAAAACCGTCTATACCGTATTCAGCAGAAAAGCTCCAGTGTTGGCTTCTGTATTGACAGTGCCATCGGTCGTATAGAGTCCGAATTTAAAGGTGTTCAGGGTGGTTTTGCACTGCGTCGTGAAGTCTGGGGTGATGCATCACAGATGCTGGTTATGGTTGATGCCAGGTCATTGGCAATGGACGAATGTTTCGTTAAAAAGATGCTGGTAGGTGAGCACTTTCTTGATATCGAGACATACTCCAGGATATTGTTCGTCAGTTCGAAATTTCGCTGGCTGGATCATGAAAACGCGATTCTTGACGGTATGTTAACCATGCACGGTGTTACAAAGCCAGTACGTTTTGATGTGAAAATGACGATGTTATCAGACCGGAAACTGCCCAATATTGCGGATATTATTATTACCGCCAAATCGCTTATTAATCGTGCTGACTTTGGCATGGATCGGCTGAAATTTCTGGTGAGTGATGAAATTGAACTCTGTATGCGCATTGAAGCGTCATTATTTAGAAAATAAATCAGAGATTCCTTAATAAAACACTCGGATAAAGTTTGAGCTATTACACTTAAGACGTATAATTTACACTTCAAAATAACCAGCAAAGTTATCAAGTGTCTTTATACCGATTACTCCAACAACGTTTATCTTTATTATCTACTTCTGAATCTGCTTCTGACATTTTCGATGCATTATCAGCATCAAAAATTGGTCTGGAAAAAGAAAGTTTACGGGTCTGTCCTGAGGGAAGTATTTCTCAGACACCGCACCCTGTAGCATGGGGCAGCGCATTAACGCATCCGCAAATTACCACCGATTTTTCCGAAGCCCTGACTGAGCTGGTGACGCCGCCCTGTCATTCAGTTGCCGAGGTGATTCAGTCACTTGATGATATTCAGACCTTTATTTATCGCCACCTGGATAATGAGATTCTTTGGGCAACCAGCATGCCCTGTGTGGTTGCCGGTGAAACCGGTATTCCGTTAGCCAAATATGGTTCATCGAATGCAGCACAGATGAAAACGGCTTATCGTCGCGGTCTGGGTTTGCGTTATGGTCGTGCTATGCAGGTCATTGCCGGGGTGCATTTTAATTATTCATTTTCAGATGCTTTCTGGTTGCACTATCAGAAGCTACTAAACCATGCTGATAACGTCCAGGCCGATAATTTTCAGACATTTGTTTCAGATCAATATATGGGGCTGATTCGAAATTTATTGCGTTATGGCTGGCTGGTGCCGTATTTATTTGGTGCTTCACCAGCAGTCTGTAAGTCGTTTTTAAACGGCCAGCGTACTATTCTACAGTCATTCAATGATAATACTTATTATCAGGCTTACGCCACTTCACTGCGCCTGGGTGATATCGGCTACCAGAACAATAAAGAGGATCTGGCAGGTATAAAAGCCTGTTACGACTCACTCGAAACTTATGTCGAAAGTATGCAATGTGCCATCAACACACCCTGTAAAAGTTATGAAGAATTGGGCGTTAAAGTAGACGGTGTATATCGTCAGCTAAACAGTAATATTCTGCAAATAGAAAATGAATATTACAGCTCGGTCAGACCAAAGCAGATTGTGCAGGGTGATGAAAAGCCTTCGATAGCATTAAGCAAGCGGGGTATTGCTTATGTTGAGCTGCGTTCACTGGATGTCAATGCTTTTGATCCGCATGGTATAAATTCTGAACAGTTGTATTTTCTTGAAGTGTTCATGTTGTTTTGTTTGTTGCAGTCCAGCCCGGTATTAAGTCAGAGTGAAATTGCCGCCATCGATGAGAACTTATTACTGGTAGCGCATCAAGGGAGAGAGCCCGGTCTTGATCTACAGCGTACCAGTTCACAGCAGGCTGGCTCAAATGAGACCAGTGAAAAAATTAGCTTGCAGGACTGGGCAGGTGAGTTGTGCCATCAAATGACCAGCGTGGCAAGGTTGTTTGACCGGGCTAATCACAGCGAGAATTATTTTTCCAGTGTGAAGTCACAGATTGCCAGTGTTTTCGACCCTGATCTAACACCTTCTGCCAGAATGCTGGCTGAAATGAGAGAACACAATGAAGGTTTTTTTCACCATGCTCAACGTATGTCCAAACACCATAACCAGTATTATAAAAATCATCCTCTGTCTGAAGACAAAGTTAAGCTTTTTGAGATCATGACGAGCGAATCACTCGCCAAACAAGTGCTAATTGAAAGTGAAGATAAAATCAGTTTTGATGAATACTTAAAAAACTATTTTAATGAGACACACTTATGATTAAATCAGCGTTTGAATTTATTGATGGAATTCCATTATTAGTCCTGGTGGCTGTTACTATTTTAATGGCGTTGGCACCATTTGTACCCGAACCGCATTTACTTGAAAAATCACGCATGTTAATAAATGGTGAGTTAAGTAAACCTATTGATATATTTGATCTGTTCTGGCACAGTTTTCTTATCGTAATATTAGCTATTCGATTAGTGCGTTATAAAAAAAATCAATAAAATGGCTGTTACCGTGTTTTTAACAAAGTATTGACACGATTTTTATTCATTTTGCAGCAGCTTAAAGGTTCAACTCAGGTATTCTTCAATGAAAAAAATAACAATTATCGGTGCAGGTTTTGCCGGTCTAACAGCCGTTCGTCAGTTACGTAAGCTGGATAAAAAATGCGAGATCACGTTAATCGCACCTTATGCAGAATTACATTATTTACCCAGTCTAATCTGGATTCCCAGTGGCTTGCGTAAACGTGAAGATATTATTGTACCGCTAGTTAATTTTTTCAAACGGATGAATGTAAAGTTTCATCAGGCCAGTGTTACGGGTTTGTCTGAAGCTGGTCGTGTTGTTGAAACCGACAATGGCAATATTAATAATGATGGTGTAATTATTGCCTCTGGTGGTCGCTTTATCAAAAATCTGTCGGGTATTGAGCATGCCATTACTCCTTGTGAAGGTATTGACGCGGTTGAAAAAATTCGCGATCGGATCGATGGTATGAGTGGTGGAACCATTGCTTTTGGTTTTTCGGGCAACCCAAAAGAACCTTCGGCTATGCGAGGCGGGCCGATGTTTGAATTTCTGTTTGGTACGGATACATTGTTAAAAAAACAGGGGCGAAGAAACAATTTTGAACTGGTGTTTTTTACGCCAGCAGAAAAACCCGGTAATCGACTTGGGCCAAAAGCGGTTGATAAGCTGCTGGGTGAGATGAAAAAGCGTGATATAAAAACGCATCTTGGCCAAAAAATCAAAACCTTTGAAGTGGGTCGTGTGGTAACGGAAAAGGGTGAATTTAAAACTGATCTGATTATTTTTATGCCCGGTATGACCGGTAATAAATGGTTCGATAACAGTGAATTGCCGCGCTCTGCAGGTGGTCTGGTTAAAGCAAACCAGCATTGCAAAGTTGAGTCGATGTCCGTTGTTTATGTTGCCGGTGATTCGGGCAGTTTTCCCGGGCCCGACTGGATGCCTAAACAGGCGCATATGGCCGACCTGCAGGCAGAAGCCGCAGCGAAAAATATACTGGCTGAATTAGATGGACAAACAGCAGATGCTACTTTTAAGGTTGAGCTGGTCTGCATCGTTGATAGTAATGATAAAGGCATGATGATTTCACGTACCGAAAGTAGCAATATTATGTTGCCGGGTATGCTTGTATTACACTGGATGAAGCGCTTTTTTGAATGGTGGTATTTGCGTAAGTACCGGTAGTGCGTAGTATAAAGCGTTGCATAAGTATTCGCAGTGTGTGCTTTTTAAACTGACGGTAGCATAGCCTGCCCCCGCGAAGGCGGGGGGGGCGCTACCGTCATCGCACCGCCATCCATGGATTCTTGCGTAAT
>CAZALW010000178.1:0-6938 GCA_964485705.1 uncultured Thiotrichaceae bacterium | reverse complement strand
CGTTACTATTGATATTGCGGTGGTGCGATTAGGCGCGGCTTAAATGCAGGGGCATAATAGCTTTGCCCATTTTGACGTGGTCGTTGGTAATAAGGTCGCGAATATGGTGATTGTAAATCCGGGTAGCGCCGCTTTATATTTTGATCTCGTTTATAGTCAAAATAGTTCATCCAGCCAGCGGGGCCGCCGCTTGGGCAAAATGGCAGCTCATTTCTCGGGAAGTCAGGAAAAGACATAACACTGACGGGCAAAAATAAAGCAATAAAAACAAGAGAAGGTTTTATTAAAATAAGTTTTGACTTGATAGCCCTCTGTGTCATGATGGTTGTCGATTCTAATTTTGTCATAGTACTAACCTGAGAGTGATCTGTTATCGATAACAGCCTGGTAGGAGGCTGTTCTGATTATATCAGAGCTTCACTTACATTAAATAGAGTGAATTACATGGTCTGCAGTAAAACAACTATGCCTTGCAGGGCGATTATTCTGATCACGTTTTTGATAAACATGTCATTGATAAATATGACGACTGCGGCTGCATCGAATGTCTCTATTCATAAAAATGAAACCACTGGTTTGCTGACCTGGACGGCACAAGATACCGGTTTTAGCATTGAGCTAATCCAGTTAATACCGGACTTTATCCGCGCTATCTATGGCAAACATAATTTTCCGCCTGAAGAGATTGAGCGTGCAGCCAGCTATTGCATATTTGGTACAATTTTGAAAAATACCTCAGAGCAGCATTTAAGCTATCAGGTAAAAGACTGGTTTTATCGCACTAAAGATGGAAAAAAGTATCCTGTTAAAACCAAGACGCAGTGGCTGGAAGAATGGAAAAAAGCAGGTATATTGTTTTCCTGGACATTATTACCCGATATGGGCGAGTTTGCAGTCGGTGACTGGCAGCAGGGTTTTACCACCATTAAGCTTGCCAGAGAAACTGAGTTTGATTTGATTTATAGCTGGCAGCTAGATGGTGTTGCGCATACAGGTGTGTTAAAAAATCTAAAGTGTGCACCAGAATCGCTTGTCGGTTTTGAATAAGCAGATTTTGAGTAAAATTTAACCTGATTAGCCATAATACCCAGCCACTCATTTTTTTTAACCACGAAACACACGAAAAACACTAAAAAAAGATTTTTATATTAAATTTCGTGCTTTTAGTGTGTTTCGTGGTTAATGTTTTGTGGTTTGTAGGGTGAAATAAAGACCACCAACAACATGACGAGCTATAAACTGCAACCTGGCTGACTTTTGTGGCTAATCAGGAAATTTAATATGATAAAAGTAAAAGAATTATTAGTAACTGCGCTGTGTTGTCTGTCGTTTTCAGTTACCGCTGATTGGCAGCAGCCTGAGTTAAGCTATAATTTAACCCCGATGGCTAAGATTATTCCAGCCAGTGATTTTGAGTTACTGGACATGGATGAAGAAAGCAAAAAACTGTCTGATTACCGGGGAAAAGTTATTTTGCTTAATTTTTGGGCAACCTGGTGTCCGCCCTGTGTCCGTGAAATGCCGTCAATGGAGCGCCTGCAGCAGAAGTTTAATGCAGATAACTTTAAAGTTCTCGCGATAAACCAGATGGAGGAGATTGATCAGGTTTTTGCCTTTACCGGACAGCTGGAAATTGATCTGACATTTGAAATTTTATTTGATAGTCAAAGCACAGTATCGCAGGCATATGCAGTACGTGGGCTGCCTACAACCTACCTGATAGATAAACAGGGCAATATTCGTTATCGTGCTGTTGGTGGTCGTGATTTTAATCACCCTGAAGTGATTAAAATAATAAAAGCGCTTATTAAAGAATAATTTAATCAATAAGTACTACTTTTGTTTCAGCGGTAGTTTTATTGATATGCAATAACACTTCACAGTACTCATTAATTTCGTCGATAGGTGTAGGGTCATCTGCACAACTACAGCCGGAAATTATTCCTGTATAAAACAGCCCCGCTTTAACATGTATATGCGTTTTATCACTTGTGATATGTAAGACCGTAGCCGATAAATTTTCACCAAGGGCATAACTGCTTTGTGTTAAGCCCTGTTGCAGAGGTAATAAATCTGCGTTTATAGAGCACAGTTCTTTTTTTAGTGTTTTATTGAAGGTATCGGTATTCCAGGCTTGAAGGGATTGGCTTAAGTAAAACATAGTGCTTAGGCTTTATTCAGGAGCTTGTTTAAGCCCGGCTTTTACAGGATAGCCAGCTTTTTTCCATTCAACAATACCGCCACGAAAATAGTGTGTTTTTTTGTAGCCCCATAATACTGCTTTTTTAGAGGCGTGATAGCTGCGGCTGCATTTTACGCCACTACAGTAGATAACGATATCTTGCTCTTTTTTTGCTATAGCTGATATCGCCTTTTCATCAAAAGCATTTTTTAAATCCAGATGAAAAGCGCCGGGTATGTGACCTCTGGCATATAGGCGGGGATTACGTACATCGATAAAAACAGCATTGGCATCAAACAATTTTCTGGTTTCTAGTAGTGATGTAGTGATAGCACCTTCGACCTGCTCAGGTGACTGATAATCTTTGCTGGCGGCATAGGTATAACTGGCACATGACATATTTATACTGAAAAAAAGAAAAAGGCCAATTAGACTTGCAGGTTTGTGTGTCATAGTAATATCTCAGGGTTTATTTAGCACATTAGAGTTGTTTCAAAAGACAACAGTTCCTTAAGCCTCTGTTTTTGCTACTTGCTTGATCTGTATCAAGATGGTAAGTGTCCGGTTAAATATACTATAAAATTCAAACCAAGAGGTAAATGAGATGGAAGTATTTGGTAATTTATTTAGTGATTTAACGGGCTGGTTAACGATGGGCATTATTGTCTTTATGCTGGTTATGATGGCTTACCTGGTTACTATGGCTATAAGCAAGATGAATAAGGGCGAATAACAGTAAACGTTTTGTTGTTTAATCTCTCACCGTTATTTGAATGATTGAGACTGGTATTCGTAGCTATACCAGCTGAGCTCTGTGCCTGTTAAAAAAGGCATGGCTACTAAACCGATTACGCCTATAAGCGCCATAATTACTGCGCCCAGAAAAGCACTGCCAAAACCTTTTACCTCAAAGTTAGGCACCAACGCGGCTGCCAGCATTATCATCAGTGCATTAATCGCCAGCGCAAATAAACCAAAAGTTAATATTGATAATGGCGCAGTTAATAGCCAGAGTATCGGGCGTATAAAGACATTAATCAGGCCTAATACAGCGGCAGTGATGATAAACGCTAAAAAACTGTTAGCTTTTATACCTGGGATTATCAGTGTGGCAAAGCCAAGTCCTGCAGCAGTTGCCAGCCATGTTGTAAATAAGGCGGTCATAAAGTGGCGCGGCTACTCAAGACTTAATTTATATCCAGCGCTGTCCAGGTAATTGACTTCTTTTATTAAATCAGCCAATGTCATGCTGTGTTCATCTAACCAGCCCTCCGGGAAACGCAAATTAATATTTTTGTCATTAACGGTAATGCCTATCTCAGGTGCTAATCGATCAGTACGGCCACGGTGTAGTAGTACAGCAATACGTAAAAGTACACACATCTGTTTACCGGCTGTGGTAAAGGGCTTCATCAGCTGTTTAAAGTTATCAATACGAAATTTGCTACGATGCGATAAAACCAGCGCGGCTAATAATGCCTGCTCCTGTTGAGAAAACCCCTGCATGTCAGCATTGGTTAATAGGTAGGCGCCATGTTTGTGATAGTTGTTATGTGAAACTTGAAGTCCGATTTCATGCAACATGGATGCCCATTTAAGCAGTGCTTTGATATGTGAGACACCTATAGGCCACTGTCCGGCGCTAGCGTGATAAAGTTGTTGCACAGTATGGGTAATACGATGTGCCTGTTCGATATCAACACTCCAGCGCATCATGGCCGCTTCTACCGTTGCATCCCGTACATCCTGATGCGTTATTCGACCAACCAGGTCATAAAGTAAACCCTCACGCATGCTTTGCTCTGAAACCTGCATTTTTTCAATATTTAAGGTTTTAAATATAGCGAGTAACACAGACAGGCCGCCGGCAATGACCGGTGTGCGATTTTCACTTAAACCAGCAAGGTTTAAATTATCAGTGTTTTTTGCATCAATAAGTGCATCGTGTAAATTTAGTAATGAGGCATAATTGATGCCATCCAGGCACCAGCCCTGTTCATGGACAATGCTGGCAATGGCTTTTATCGTACCAGAGCAGCCGATAGCTTCGTCCCATTTGCCGGCTTTAAAATCAGCTGCCTGTGGCAGCAGGGTTAGAGCGGCATCCAGCTCTGCCGCTTTCATGGCTTTTTTGGTGATTTTGCCGTTAGGGAAAAAGCGTTTACTTGCGCTGACGCAGCCTGTATAGAGGCTTTCACGGCGTTTTGGTTTCATGCCGCGACCAATAATAAGCTCGGTGCTACCGCCGCCAATATCAATCACTAATCGTTTACCCTTTTTTGTTGCCAGGCCATGAGCCACACCAAGATAGATGAGACGAGCTTCTTCTCGGCCGCCAATAATTTCGATGGGATGATTCAAAATGGCTTCTGCTTTTGCTACAAAAATCTGCGCGTTTTTTGCCACACGAAAAGTATTTGTGCCGGCAATTCTTACTGCTGAATCGGGTAGATCCCGTATTCGTTGGGCAAAAGTTTCCAGGCATTCAAATGCTCTATCTTGTGTAGATTGATTTATAATGCCACTTTCATCCAGTCCACCGCCCAGTCGTACATTTTCACGTAAACGATCAATAATGGAGAGGGTTCCAGATTTCTCAAGACGCGCTACAATCATATGGAAGCTATTTGAGCCAAGATCAATGGCGGCAACGGTTTCAGGTAAGTATTCTTTTGCTGTTGTATTCATTTTGTTTTTAATGCTAAATTTTTGTAGCTATTTAGTGGGCATTTTACCTTAATTTATAATAACTGTACGTGATATATGATTTGTCTATAGGTGATTATTAGTGGTCTTTTTTTCGAAAAAGATAGTGTTAACTGTGTTCCAGTTTTTGATTGTTGCAGCGGCAGGTGCTGAGGTGGCTGAGAAAGAAATTCAGCCAGATTTATTAATGGATGAAGTGGCATCAGAGATTGAAAAAAATCATTCAGCATCAGTGGACGAAGACAGTTTACCAGCGGATGAAGAACATAATATTCACAGAAAAGAGCACCCTGAGAATCCGTGTGATCGAAGCATGGATATCTATGACTATCAGAAGCTATGGTATGACAGCACACATACATTTATTAATGAAAAGTTTTGTGAACCTGCCTTATGGTTTGATAACTTTTTTGCTACGGATCGGATTTTTGATGAAGGCGTGGCTGGCACCTATATCCGCTGGCGGAATGATTTCACTTATGATGAAGAGGAATATTTTGAATTTAAGATGAGATTAACGGCTAGCGTACAATTACCGGCAATGGAAAACCGTTTGCGCTTGACCTTTGAAAGCGAGGAAGATGAAGACTTACGTGATATCGTTCCCGGCACGGGTGATGAATCACCTAACAGTTTGGGTTTACAGTTAGATTTTTTTGAAAAAGCTCGCTCGAAATTTAGTGCCAGTATTAGTCTCAAGCCGAGAATTCGATTTCGTTATCGTTATACCTATCCGTTTAATGAGACGATAACATTACGTCTGACACAGGAGGTTCAGCGTGAGGAATCGATACACAGTGCGACTACGCGTTTTGACTATGAAAAACTATTTGATGAGTCTTTTCTTTTTCGTTCTACTACAGAAGGAGAAGTATCCGAAGACTTTAGTGGAGTGGACTGGGTGCAAGCTTTGGTTTTGTATCAGCGAATTAACAGGAAAACGTCATTATCATATGAAGCTAGTGCTCGCGGTATATCCAAACCACTTTGGCAGGCAATAGACTACCGCCTTGCTGTGCGTTTCAGAAAAAACTTTCATCGTAAATGGTTGTTTTATGAAATCTCGCCAGAAATGACCTGGCCGATCACATATGATGAAAACCGCTTATTGATAGAGCAGGATCAACGCTCGAAGTGGCAACTGTTTTTCCGCATTGAAGCCCACTTTGGAAATGCGTATAAAAAACGTTATCAGGACTATCACTAAAAAAGGCCGCCGTGCCAATATTGTTTCGTTAGTTTCAGACATAAGCAGCAGGAAATAGGTGACTTTAATCGTTATGAACAATGTTCGATTATATTACATTAAACACCAGGGAGAGGATGAGCTGGCACAAGTTGATGTGCTACGGGTGGAGCAATGGTTGTCTCTGCTATCGAGCCAAAAGCAGGCTTCTATTCAGCGTTTGTTGCATTATCCTCATCGTCTAACATCATTGCTTGGGCTACGTTTGCTTAACCTGTGCGCGCAGGATGAAGGCATTAAAAATTTTAAATTAAGTGACGTGCTGTATCCAGATAAAGGAAAGCCCTATTGGGATACTAATGATTGTTTTGATTTTAATATCTCACACTCAGGAAGCTTCATACTGATAATAACTAGTACAACATTAAAAGTAGGTGTTGATGTTGAGGCAATCAGGCAATTAAAATATTTGAATTTTAAAATGGTGATGTCGGCAGATGAGCTGCTTGAAATTCAGCAGACACCGCAGTGTTTTTTTAATTTGTGGTCAAAAAAAGAAGCGGTTGTAAAAGCTGCAAACACGGTAGGTTTGGCACGTATGCGAGATGTACGTTTAAACGAAGATAGTGCTATGTTAGATGAAAAACAGTGGTTTTTAAAAAGTATTGAGCTGGATGATCAATATGCGATTAATATAGCAACCTCAAAAGTGGTTGATAAATTAATTGTAAAACAAATACAGTTAAAGGATCTTTGATTTGAATGTGCATTTTAGCTGGCAGTTGGTGCTAGTTTAGAATGACAGCTAACGACACATAGCGGACGTTGGAAAAGCTGAAAAACATTGAGTCCGCGAAGAACGCA
>CAZALW010000177.1:0-6965 GCA_964485705.1 uncultured Thiotrichaceae bacterium | reverse complement strand
AGCTTTATTCCTGTAAACCTAATGATTGTTTTTGCTTTTTTCGCGTCTTTTGCGTGTTTCGCGGACTAATGCTTTTAATTTTTAACGTCCGCTAATGACCGAAGTCAGTCATTTGTTTATCTCTAAAATTTTGTTGCCAGGGTATTCTGATAAATCGCTTTATGCACATCACCCATGCTAATCATACCAAGCAGTTTGTCACCTACGGCAACCGGAATACGGCGGAATTTTCTGCCAACCATCATTGAAGCCGCCTGTAAGATGTGCATGTCCGGTTTCACAGAAATAACCACGGGGCTCATCACATCCTTAACCGTAATATGAACTACATCACTATACTGCTGCATCAGTTTGTCATAATCGACCATTGACATGCCGCTCATCAGGTCTTCCATCTTGGGAAACATCTTACCCAGTACATCACTTTCTGACACCGTACCCACCAGCTTTCCATCATCAACTACTGGTATGCCGCTGTACCTGTATATACACATCAGCGACACTACCTCACCCAGTTTTTTATCGGATGAGATTGTACGTACATTTGTTGTCATAATATCTTCAACGTTCATGATTTATCCTCGTTGTATTAAGCCGCTACGGCCACTTTCAAATCAATATACACCATACCATTTTCAACTTTTGTTGAGAACACATTGGTACAACCGTCATCAGGCCCTAATGCCTGACCGCTGGCTAAATCAATTTTCCAGTTGTGTAACGGACAGGTTACTGATGTGCCATGTACGATACCTTGCGATAAAGGTCCCTGTTTGTGCGGACATTCATCTTTCATGGCGAACACCTCGTTTTTTGCTGTTCTGAAAACAGCAATATTCATGCTATCAGTTTTAATTACCCGTGAACCTAATTGTGGAATCTCTTCCAGTGCTACTACTTCTAACCAATCACTCATAATCTTATCCTGCCTCTGTTAGCCGGCAATGCTTAATTGTGTAAATTCATGTGAGGCCAGACCTTCGGCGCGTGCTTTCCATGGATCAACCTGGGCTACTTTCTGACTTATTTTAAAACGCTCGGCCAGTGCTTTACGTTCTTTTTCATCATTAACAATGCATTCTTTAATATAGGTCAAACCGATGCGCTCAACCCAGGGAGCGGTGCGTTCTAAATAGTGTGCTTCTTCACGGTATTTCTGGGTGAAAGCAGCGCAGTATTCCAGCACCTCTTCCTCGGTTTCTACTTTGCATAGCAGATCAGTCACCCGAACCTTAATGCCGCCATTACCACCAATATGTAGTTCGTAACCGGAATCTACACAGACCACACCAAAATCTTTAATGGTGGCTTCGGCGCAGTTTCGTGGACAGCCGGAAACCGCCAGCTTGTATTTATGCTGCATATAAGAACCCCAGGTGAGCTCTTCCAGCTTCACCCCCAATCCGGTAGAGTTTTGTGTGCCAAAACGACACCAGGTTTTACCGGCGCAGGTTTTGACCGTACGCATAGCTTTACCGTAGGCATGCCCGGAAACAAAACCGGCATCGGATAAGTCTTTCCACATCGCAGGTAAATCTTCTTTTTTGATGCCAAACATATCAATACGCTGACCACCTGTCACTTTCATTTCTGGCACATTAAATTTATCGCAAACATCGGCAATAGCGCGTAACTCATCGGGTTTAACCAGCCCGCCAAACATGCGCGGTACTACAGAGTAGGTTCCGTCTTTTTGAATATTGCCGTGAGCACGCTCATTAATGAAACGCGACTGCGCGTCATCCTGATACTCTTGCGGCCAACGTGCTAATAAATAATAATTCAGTGCCGGGCGACAGGCGGCGCAACCGTCCGGTGTTTTCCATTCCATAAATTCTCGAACCGCTGGAATGGTTTTTAACTGGTGTTCTTTAATGGCATCAATCACATCATCATGACTGCAGTCGGTACAGGCACAAATGGGTTTCTTGCTAGGTGCTTCTTCATAACCTTCACCTACGGTGGAAGCAAGCAGAGATTCAACCAGACCAGTACAGGAGCCACAGGAAGAAGAAGCTTTGGTATGCGCGCGCACTTCATCCAGGGTAAACAGGCCATTTTTGCTGATCGCCTGCACGATGTCACCTTTGGAAACGCCATTACAACCACAAATTTCAGCATCATCCGGCAGTGACATCACACGGGTTTCGTCACCGTGGCCGGCATCACCCAGGTCATGCTGACCAAATAAAATGGTTTTACGAAAGTCAGCAATGTTGGTGGCATCACGCATCAGACTGAAATACCAGGTGCCATCCATGGTGTCACCAAACATGACCGCACCTTTAATGACATTGTCTTTTATCACCAGTTTTTTATACACACCACTGGCAACATCCTGCATTTGCAGTACTTCATCGCCTTCTTCTTCATTAAACTCGCCGGCAGAAAACAGATCAATGCCAGTGACTTTTAATTTTGTTGACGTCATCGAGCCAATGTAACGCGTACTACCCACTTGCGCTAAATGATTCGCCGCCACTTTTGCCTGTTCAAACAAAGGTGCTACCAGGCCATAACACTGATTTCTATGCTGCACACATTCGCCAACGGAATAGATCATCGGGTCAAAGGTTTGCATGGTGTCATTCACAACAATGCCGCGCTCACAATGAATACCAGCATTTTGTGCCAGCTCAAAGTTCGGCCGAATACCGACCGCCATCACCACAAGGTCAGCATCAATTTCAGAGCCATCGGCAAACTTCACGCTGGTGACACGTTCATCACCAACGATTTCAGCCGTTTGCGCCTCCATCAGAAAGGTCATGCCACGTTCTTCCAGCGAGGCTTTTAATAATGCTGAGGCGGGTTTATCTAACTGGCGTTCCATTAATGAGTCGAGCAGATGTACGACGGTAACATCCATACCCTGCTTCATCAGACCATTGGCCGCTTCCAGCCCTAACAGACCGCCACCAATAACAACGGCTTTTTTATAGTCTTTAGATGCCTGAACCATGGTATCGACATCATAAATATCGCGAAATCCCAACACACCTTCTTTATCAGCGCCGGGAATGGGAATAATGAATGGGTTTGAGCCGGTTGCAATCAACAGGCGGTCATAGGGAAATTCTTTTCCACTTTCGGTAATCACTGACTTTTTAACACGAGAAATTTCTGATGCGGCATCACCGGTAATCAGGGTGATATTGTTTTCTTCATACCACTCCAGGCTATTCAGAATAATATCATCGATGGTTTGCTCACCCGCCAGCACCGGCGATAACATAATGCGATTGTAATTAGGGTGTGGCTCGGCACCAATGACGGTAATATCATAAAGATCGCTGCCACTGTCGCTCGTTGCATTGTGTTTAAACAGCTCTTCAAGGGCGCGCATACCCGCCATACCATTGCCGATTAAAACCAGTTTTTGTTTCATTGTTGCCTCTTTGCGCATAGATGAATATAAATAATAACTACTTGCAGCGCAGTTAAAATAGATGTGTTATTTGGTTTATTATTAATTATAATATTTTCTTAACAAGATTCGTGCCAGGTTTTAATGCGCGATATCAAGACTCTAATAAGCTCATTCGTTGAACTGCGCACCAAACAAGTGCGAACCGCCCGTTCGCGCACCGAGCATGTGCGATAGCAAAATTGCTAACTGCTTACGCTTTGCTTCTTTTAGGCTTTGATTATTTTGAGTTTTTGATTGTTTTTTGAGAATTTTCTGGCAACACCAGTGGCAATCGCCGCTTTGGATACTGCACGTGGAATAGTGGCAAGCAAACGTGGATCGAGCGGTTTGGGGATAATATATTCAGGGCCGAACTGCATCGTATCGAGCCCGTAGGCATCTAACACATCCTGAGGTACCGGCTCACGGGTTAGCTCAGCAAGTGCATGCACTGCAGCAATTTGCATTTCCTGATTGATGCAGCTGGCACGCACGTCCAGCGCACCTCTGAAGATGTATGGAAAACCTAAAACATTGTTGACCTGATTAGGGTAATCACTGCGGCCCGTGCCCATGATTAAATCATCACGGGTTAAATGCGCCAGTTCCGGCAGAATTTCAGGGTCTGGATTGGATAGGGCAAACACCACCGGCCGTGCCGCCATAGTGGCGAGCATCTCAGGGGATAATAAATCAGGGCCGGACACGCCAATGAAAACATCCGCGCCAGCCATGGCATCGGCCAGGGTACGCTTCTCAGTATGCACGGCAAAAGCCTGCTTGTATTTATTTAAATCGTCACGCTCACTTTGAATGATGCCGTTACGGTCAATCATAAACAGCTTTTCAGGATCCGCGCCTAAGCCCTGCAACAACTTCATTGAAGCAATACCCGCTGCGCCAGCTCCCAGACAAACCACACGAATATCCTGTATTTTTTTGTGCTGCAGCTCCAGTGCATTGATTAAAGCCGCTGCAATAATAATCGCAGTGCCATGCTGATCATCATGAAACACTGGAATATCCAGCTGTTCAATTAAGGCTTGCTCTATTTCAAAACAGGCGGGGGCAGCAATATCTTCCAGGTTAATGCCGCCAAAAGTAGGTGCAATATTTTTTACCGTAGTAATAAATTCTGCTATGGAATCGGCTTTTACTTCAATATCAAACACATCAATATCAGCAAAGGCTTTGAACAGAACGCCTTTGCCTTCCATCACCGGCTTGCCTGCCAGCGCGCCAATATTACCCAGGCCAAGCACCGCTGTGCCGTCAGTAATGACCGCGACCAGATTGCCTTTGGCAGTGTAATCATAAGCTGCTTCCTCATCGCGGTGAATGGCACGACAGGGTTCGGCTACTCCCGGCGTGTAAGCCAGTGAAAGGTCGAGCTGGGTTTTGCAGGGTTTGGTGATTTCGGTGGCAATTTTGCCTGGTTTTGGCTTGCCATTACTGTCCAGAGCGTGATAATCAAGAGCTTGCTGTTTAAATTTTGTTGTCATGGCAATAAGGTGTGATGAGTATCGAGCAAAGAAAAAAGTAAGGCTATATTAGCATTTTTAGTGGTATCAATTAATCCTGGCTATCCGCTACAGGAAAAGTTTTCTGACAACTGTATAGACAAAGGATGACGCACACGCATATAAAAAGGTGTGGATTGTTTGCTTTTATTTACCCAGCCACGCACTGTAATCGGCTGATTTATCATGTTTTTTATAGCCTTAGCATCAAATAAAAGCTGGTCAGAACTACGAATGCCGACGGTGAGTTTATGATCTAAGGTTAACCAGATGCCTTTATTATTGTTACGGATTTCTCTAACGATGCCCTGAACCAGATGAAAACCAGCGTGCTTGTTTTTAAGATTTTTTGCCTGGAGAATTTCGCCGTGTCTCCATAAGCCCATTTTTTTGCAGCGAGCGTTAAACTCCTGCTCAAGATAACAGGCGGAAAATTGTGTATTTGGCGGCACGTTTATCGCACTCGCCAGCCCCTGATTAAGCAGTATAGCCTGAATATTCTCCCCGTCCGCTAAAAAACCATGAGCAAGATAACGGCCATAACGGTCTTTATTGTCTTCTCCATATCGTAAGGAGATGGTTTTATCGTTTTTAAATAAGTGTTTCAGTGCCTTTTTTGCAGCATTCGCAAAAGGCTCCGCACTGATTTTGCGACCATTTTTTTTGTGTGCTAATTCCGGGGTGTTGATGCCAATCAGTCTGACTTTGCGACCATCTCGCAAATGTAAGGTATCACCATCGTGAATATAGCGAATGGCTGCGGTTTCATCAATGTATTCGCTGTTACAGGCGCTATCGGCTATAACATCGTCTACAAAAGCGGCAAGGGAAGAAGATGAAGCAAAAAATAGGGCTGAAAAGCAAATCAGGCACAAAAAAAGGCGTTCCAGGTTGCAACCCTGGACGCCTTTTTTTGGCAACATCAGATAAAAACCTTAATTAAGATTTATTTCCGAAGCGTTTATTGAATTTGTCGATCTGACCGGCAGTATCAAGAATCTTTTGCTTGCCAGTGTAAAACGGATGACATTCTGAGCAGACATCAATGGTCAGCTCGTCTTTAGTCGAATAGGTAGAGCGTGTGGCGAAGGCGTTACCGCAACTGCACTTTACATTAATTTCATTGTATGTTGGATGAATATCAGCTTTCATGTTGAGCTACTCTTAGTAGGTTGCTTGCGTTATTTATACTAGCTTAAAAAACAGGGAGTAAATTTTACCCGTAAGCGTAAGCCGAAGCAAGTTATTATTTTGCCCGGAAATTATGACTAATAACCTGAATTTTAATCTGCACTCGTCCATACTTGACTTGCCAACAACAAAGAATGCAACAGACAAACAGAACCGGGCAAGCAGAATGAAATTTAAAATTTTTACCATGTTACTCACTTTAGGAATTATATCTGTGGTGCCAATGATTTATATGGGCAAATTTGACCCCATGGCCTTTTTCGACTCAAGCATCAACAAAGGAACTGCTGAATTTAAAAAGTTAAAAGCTCACGTGCCTGAAAGCCTCGCTAATGCGGCCTTGGACGAAAAAGTACAGGTTTATAAATGGCGTGATAAAAACGGCGTGATGCAATTCAGTAACACACTACCGCCAACCGTGATGAATGCAGAGTCCATGCTAGTCGATCCGAACAAAAACCTGATAGAAGCGATAAAAATACCGGAAAAAAAAGATGAACCAAAGCAAGAAACCCAGGCAAAATCTCCCAGCCCTTACTCTGTGACCGGTATGAAAAAAGTAATGAACGATGCAAAAGGCGTTGAAAACTTGCTAAAAAAACGGCATGAAGAACAACAGAAAATGATGAATAATTTGTAATCGCTAAAGTTTTTACTGGCAGTAAAAATAGTTACTGGCGAGACGCATATAAAGGAGACCAGGATCTAATACAAATACATCTAATTACATTAGCTCAAACTAAACCTGATAAAACGTGTCAGATATGCTCATAGAGCTAATGACTGCTTACGGTCATTAGCGGACTTTCACGAAAAACAATTTTGTCCACAGATGAACGCAAATG
>CAZALW010000176.1:0-6967 GCA_964485705.1 uncultured Thiotrichaceae bacterium | reverse complement strand
GGCCGCCAGTGAAAAACCGTTTCTCGGTATTTGTATGGGTATGCAGGTATTAATGACGCACAGCGAAGAAAATCAGGGCATCAATTGTATGAATCTGTATGACGGTGATGTGCGTGCCTTTGCAGATGAAAGCTTGCGCGCTCAAATGCAACATTTAAAAATCCCGCACATGGGTTGGAATAATGTTTCGCATCGACAGGCACACCCTTTGTGGCAGGACATTGAGGACAATAAACGCTTTTATTTTGTACACAGTTATTATGTTGAGCCTGTCGATAAGGCATTAGTCGCAGGCACAACAGATTACGGCATCGAGTTTGTTTCAGTGATTGCCGATAAAAATGTATTCGCTGCTCAGTTTCATCCTGAAAAAAGTGCCTATGATGGTTTACAATTACTTAGAAACTTTTGCCGCTGGGATGGCAAAGTATAGTGCCCTATAAAATAAGAGACCGGACATGTTATTAATACCCGCAATAGATTTAAAAGATGGTCATTGTGTGCGCTTGCGTCAGGGCGACATGAATGACAGCACCGTATTTTCCGATGACCCTGTGGCAATGGCCGGGCAATGGGTAGCAGCCGGTGCGCGACGATTACATATTGTCGATCTTGATGGCGCGTTTGCCGGCAAGCCTAAAAATGCAGAAGTAATTCATGATATCGCATCAAGCTACCCTGATTTAAAAATTCAACTGGGCGGCGGTATTCGAGATGAAGATACCATTGCCGGTTACCTGGATGCGGGGGTTAACTACTTAATTATTGGCACGCAGGCGGTGAAGGAGCCACACTTTGTTAGCGAGGTCTGCGCCGAGTTCCCAACCCATATTATTGTTGGTCTGGATGCAAAAGACGGCAAGGTTGCTATCAATGGCTGGTCAAAATTGTCTAAACATGATGTTATTGATATGGCAAAACGTTTTGAAGATGATGGCGTTGAAGCTATCGTGTACACCGATATTTCACGTGATGGCATGATGCAGGGAGTTAATGTTGAAGCCACGGTAAAAATGGCGCAGGCAATTAATATCCCGGTTATCGCTTCTGGCGGCATTACCAATATGGATGATGTTAAAGCGCTAAGTGAAGTTGCAGATGAAGGTATCATGGGCGCAATTACCGGCCGCGCCATTTACGAAGGCACTATTGACCTGGCCAAAGCACAGGCCTGGCTAGATCAGCAGTAGTTTTAATTTATAGAAGATAACGTAGAGAGAAACTAAAAACAGTTGGTCGCAAATAACGCAACAAAGATTTAGTTTTTTCTTTGTTAGTACACATACGCATAAACGAGATTAAAACATGGTAAAGCTAACACTCACCACGAAGCCCACGAAGGGCACGAAGGGCACGAAGAATTGGAAATTTAACAGATTTGACCTGCCTGCTGCAGCCAGATGTGATCGATTCTACCTTCGTGTTCTTCGTGAGCTTTGTGGTAAATAGCTACAGTACTAACAATGGCATTAGCAAAACGCATTATCCCCTGTCTCGATGTTAAAAACGGTCGCGTAGTAAAAGGCGTACAGTTTGTCGACATTCGTGATGCTGGCAACCCGGTGGATGTCGCCCGGCGTTATGATGAGGAAGGTGCAGACGAAATCACTTTTCTGGATATCACCGCCAGCTCGGATGATCGTGAAACCATTGTGCATGTGGTTGAAGAAGTTGCCAATGAAGTATTTATCCCGTTGACGGTAGGCGGCGGTATTCGTACCGTAGATGATGTGCGTCGTATGCTAAATGCCGGTGCCGATAAAGTGGCGATAAATACTGCTGCGGTGTTTAATCCTGAATTTGTCCGTGAAGCGTCGGATAAAGTTGGCTCGCAATGTATCGTGGTGGCGATTGATGCCAAACAGGTTAACGATGAGCTCGAAACGCCGCGTTGGGAAATATTTACCCATGGTGGCCGAAAACCCACCGGACTGGATGCCATAGAGTGGGCGAAAAAAATGGTTGATTACGGAGCGGGTGAAATTTTACTCACTAGCATGGATCGTGATGGCACTAAAATCGGCTTTGATTTACCGCTAACACGAGCCATTTCTGAAGCGGTTTCAGTACCGGTTATCGCTTCTGGCGGGGTTGGTAATCTGGATCATCTGGCCGCTGGTGTGACCGAAGGGCTGGCCGATGCAGTGCTGGCAGCGAGTATTTTTCATTTTGCCGAATACAGCATACATGAAGCCAAGCAGCATATGGCAAACTGTGGCATTGAGATGCGCCTGTGAGCTGGTTAGATGAAATCCGGTTTAATGAAAAAGGACTGATTCCGGCTATTGCTCAGGATGCCAGCAGTGGTAAGATTTTAATGATGGCATGGATGAGTCGTGAATCATTACAGTTAACGGTAGATAAACGCGAAGCCGTGTACTGGTCGCGCTCCAGAGGAAAAATCTGGCACAAAGGTGAAGAATCCGGTCATATCCAGAAAGTACTGGAAATACGTTTTGACTGTGACGAAGATGTAATTTTGCTAAAAGTTGAACAGCAGGGCGGCATTGCCTGTCATACAGGACGTGAGAGCTGCTTTTATCGCCAGTTGCAGGGGAATAAATGGGTTGATGTAGAGCAAGTTATAAAACACCCGAGTGAGATATATTCAGGCAAATTGAAATAATATGACAGAATGTTTATCACAAGGTGAGATACTGGCGCAGCTGACAGAAATACTGGAGCAGCGTAAAGGCGAAGATCCTGACTCATCTTACGTTGCCAGCCTGTATAATAAAGGTCTGGACGCGATTCTTAAGAAGGTAGGTGAAGAAGCCACAGAGACCGTGATGGCAGCCAAAGACGTGGCCCACGGTGGTGATGTCGATAAACTGGTGTATGAAGTGGCTGATCTCTGGTTTCACACCATGGTATTGCTGGCAGAGCAAAATGCAACTGCCGATGATGTATTAAAAGAGCTGGCACGCCGGTTTGGCGTTTCCGGTATTGATGAAAAAGCAGCGCGCAGTGATGATTAAAATCTGTAATACTTATAGCTGCTATTATATTAAATATGAAAGGTAACTACTCGTTGAGTAGTCAACGTTAAAGAGAGTAAAGATTATGGGTATCAGTGTTTGGCAATTATTGATTTTACTGGCTGTGGTTATTTTAATTTTTGGTACAAAAAAATTAAAAAATATCGGTGGTGATTTAGGTGGTGCTATTAAAGGCTTTAAATCTGCCGTTCAAGATGGTGATAAAGATGGTGATAAAGATTCAACTGCAACGCAAAATAAGGTGGCGCAGGATTCGACGAAAGACTCTGCCAGCACCGAGTCGGTAAAAAAAGAAGAAAAAGTTTAATTTATATTCTTTTAAATATACGCTTAAAGCCACACGTAAAGCCGCAAGACTTTAAATGTGCTTTAACCTGCGTTATTGATTCATACTGTCTAATCACACACTGTCATGTTTGATGTTGGTTTCTGGGAAATTCTATTTATTCTGATTTTGGCTCTGGTTGTCATAGGACCGGAGCGATTGCCCGGTGCTGCCAGAAAAGCCGGTTATTTTTTTGGCAAAGCCCGGCGTTATGTCGAAGGTGTGCGTAGCGAGGTTGAGTCGGAGCTTAATATCGGTGAGTTTAAACGCATGTTGCATAACCAGGAAGTGCAGATAAACGAATTGCAACAACAGCTAAAAACAGGTGTAGATGAGATAAAATCTGACTTGCCTGATCCTGCTTCAGCGCTGGATACTTTAAACGACACCGCTTCACACACTTTTTACGATGTGCCTGATGTTGCAGACAAGTCATCAGGCAAGTCATCAGAAGCGACGCAAACAGACTCAATGGTAAGTGCGGATCCGCATTCAAAAGACAAGCCGGCAAAAGACACTGGCTCAAATAACTAAATGGCAGAGCAGCAAACGCAAACGGAAGAGGAGCAGAAGGAACAGGGTTTGATGGAGCATCTGATCGAATTGCGTGATCGTTTGTTGCACATCGTGTTAGCTATTCTTATCGTTTTTATCGCGCTATTTGCCTTCGCCGAAGATATTTTTACTTTCGCCGCGCAGCCATTATTAGACCTGATGCCTGAAGGTACCACAATGATCGCCATCGGCGTGACTTCACCTTTTTTAGTGCCTTTTAAACTGGTGATGATGTTATCAGTACTGTTAACCATCCCTTATACATTGCATCAAATCTGGGCGTTTATAGCGCCGGGTTTGTATAAACATGAAAAACGCATGGCGACCCCGATACTTGTTTCCAGTGTGGTTTTATTTTATTGTGGCATTGCTTTTGCTTATTATGTTATTTTCCCTATTCTGTTTGGATTTTTCATAGGCATCTCACCGGAAGGTGTCGCGGTAATGACCGATATAGGTCAGTACCTGGATTTTATCATTGCCATCTTTTTAGCTTTTGGTATTGCTTTTGAAGTACCCGTCGCCACCTTTATACTCATTGCGGCTGGCGTGACAACGGCAGACAATCTTGCTAAAAAACGCCCATACATCATCATCGGTGCCTTTGTTATTGGCATGTTTTTAACGCCACCGGATATCATCTCGCAATCCTTGCTGGCAATACCAATCTGGTTATTATTTGAGCTAGGCTTGATCGCTTCCCGGCTATTCCTAAAAAACAAAAAAGAATCCACGGATAATGAAGATATCATCATGGAAAATGATGAATATGCCTTGATTGAAGACAGGTTGACCGAAAATAAGCCTGGTGGTTATTCCGGTGACATTCCGCCGGATGACCATGATGATGAAGGCGGGCAATTAAGTGATGCAGATATGGAAAAACTGTTTGATGAAGCCGAGAAAGAAGAGAAGGATAATCGTGGTAAGGGCAAAGGAAAAAAAGGCTCAAGTGGTAAGGCAACTCGCAATAAATAAACTATCAGTATTGCGCCGAATTTTTATTCGTATTCAAGGCACAACAACGGGCGCATAGTGAGCTACGCAACTGTTGTTGTAACGCAGAAGACGGATAAAAAGAGTAGTGCCACACGGATGTGGCGGTTACGAACCAAAGGATGGACAAGCAAGAATGGTGGTTTATTTATTGCGAGTTGCCTAAGGCCGATAAAATTTAGAAGCGCCAAAAACCCTCCTGATTAGCCACAAAAGATAGCTACTAATTTTTTTAACCACGACTAAAATGTATGAAACATTTTAGTCGTGGTTAATGTTTTGTATGGCGTGAGGCAAATATATGTCAGTACATCCATTATAAAGTCTGTGAGCTAAAAATTGTAATTCGGCTGTCATTTGTGGCTAATCAGGTAAGTTACTCACGGACAGCTCCTTAATCATAACACCTGCCAGGTAAGGTAAATGCCAGAAGATAGCCCCGATCAGCAAGCCAGTCACTGGAAGCAGCAATATTACGAGCAGCTTGATCTGCTGGATCAGAAGGAAAAAGACTGGCAGTCACTAGAATCTATTCTGAAAAAAACAGTTCTTCGGCTGAGCATTACTGCTGAAGGTCAGCACGCGACAATTGATCGCTATCTTCATGATATTCGTACGGTAGTCAAAAAACGGGTTGATGTCATTCGGCTCGAAAACCTCCTTAATAAACTTTCTGTTTTAGTATTAAAGCTGGCTGACAAGCAGGTTGTTGTTGACAAAAAAGTCATCACTATGCTTATACAGTTACTGGAAAAAATTGATTTTCCTGATGTTGTTAGTAAGCAAAAAAACAAGTTAATAAAAAAACTTTCCAGATCGACAGATAAGGACAGTGATGAGCTTGCAGATGAAGTTCAGCGCTTGTTGGCTGCTGCTATTAACCGTATTGCTGACAGTACTCATGAGCAGGCAACGCCAGGTTTTTTTAAAAATTTGTTTAAGTCGCGAGGCGACTCAGTTAATAAGAACAACAATACAGCAAGTAGTGTCACAGTCGATGAAATAAATGGAACAAGGGATGAAAATCAGGGCGGTGGCATAAGCAGAGATTTGATTGTTGATCAGTATAAGCAGGGTGAACCCTCTGCACAGGAAGTGCTTGTTCGTTTGCTGGAGCAGTTGGACGTACCGTCGGATAGGTGTGAAGCGGTAGAAAGCATTAAATTACGTATTAAAACTGACGAGCCTGCAACGCAAAAGTTGGCTGGTAGATGGGCGCTTTTGCTCAAAGATATTGCACAGATTATAAATACTCAGCAAAGTGGTCTGGAACAGGAGAAGCAGGCGTTCGAAACTTTTCTGCAACAAATTACCGGCCGTTTAAAGGAAATGGATAGTTTTCTGTTGCAGGAAAATGCTTCACTCAACGAGGCAGAGCAGGCGGGTAGCACATTCGATGCCGTGTTAAGTGCTCAGGTTCAGGATATTCATCATGACATGAATACCTCATGCGATTTGAATGAGCTAAAAAACAAGGTGGAAAAGCGCCTTGGTGCTGTCTCCGATCACATTAAACAATATCGTACTAATGAACAGACGCGTTATGCGGATGCGCAAAAAAATGTTAGTCACATGCAATCGCGTTTACAACAATTAGAGCAGGAAACAGACGATCTCAGGGAATTGATCCTGGTAAAAGATAAACAGGCGATGTTTGATGTGCTGACTAAAATCCCTAACCGTTTATCTTACGAGAAAAAAGCGCTTGAAGAAATTGGACGTTGTAAACGTTTTGCTACGCCCTTGAGTATGGCGGTATGGGATATTGACCTGTTCAAGCAGGTCAATGACAGCTACGGCCATAAGATCGGTGATAAGGTTTTACATGCGGTAGCACAGTTGCTTAATGAGCGCATGCGCGAGACGGATTTCATTGCACGCTATGGTGGTGAAGAGTTTGTCATGTTCCTGCCCGGAGCTGATGAGTCTGAGGCGCTTGCGTTGGCAGAGGTGTTACGTGAAAAAGTTTCAGTCCGTAAGTTTAAATATAGTGGTGAGATGTTCAATGTTACCGTGTCCTGTGGTGTGACCAGTTATATTGAAGCTGATAGCCATGAATCGATGTTTGAGCGTGCTGATAAGGCGCTATACG
>CAZALW010000175.1:0-6969 GCA_964485705.1 uncultured Thiotrichaceae bacterium | reverse complement strand
AGTGATTGAATCATCGCTGTTTCTTGCTGCACAGGACGCTGGCATTTCACAAAATGTTATCATGGAACTGGCAAATGTTTTTGCCTGGGACATCGACTTTGCACTGGATATTCGTAAAGGTGACAACTTCACTGTTTTATACGAAGAATTATTCCGCAATGGTGAAAAAATTTCTAATGGCAATATATTGGCCGCTGAGTTCACTAATAATGACAAAATCTATCGTGCGGTTCGATACACTAACCCACAAACAAACAACAGTGAATATTTTACCCCTGATGGAAAAAGCATGCGCAAGGCTTTTTTGCGTACACCGATAAATTTCGCCCGTATCAGCTCACGTTTTAACCCTAACCGCCGACACCCGGTTTTAAATACGATACGAGCCCATAAAGGCGTTGATTATGCAGCAAAAACAGGCACACCTGTCTATTCTTCCGGTGACGGTAAAGTCATTTTTAAAGGCGTAAAAGGCGGTTACGGAAAAACCGTCATCATCAAACATGGCACTAAATACACCACTCTGTACGCCCATTTAAATAGCTACAACCGTAAACTGCGGGTAGGTTCAAAAGTTAAGCAGGGGCAGACCATCGCTTATGTTGGCAAGACGGGTTTAGCATCCGGCCCGCATTTACATTACGAGTTCCGCGTCAATGGTGTTCACAGAAATCCTTTAACGGTTAAACTGCCGGAATCAAGCCCGGTACCCAAACGCTATATGCCTGATTTCGAGCTAACCACCACGCCAGTATTTGCTCAGCTTGACCTGGTATCCCATTCACTACAAGTTGCTCTGGCCGACACGACCACCATGGATGCTGGTAGTGTCGATTTTGCAGGAACAAATAATCGACCAACTGCCATGAATAGTGGAAGTAGCACCAGTGACAATAAGAATGTCCAATAGTTAATCCAGGGCTTCAGCAAAATACTATGCCCGTACCACAACATGAGTTGTATATCGGCCTGATGTCTGGCACTAGCATGGATGGTATTGATGCGGCACTGGTTGACTTTTCCCAGCTCGACTCTCCAGGGGCAAAGCCAAAATTAATTAACACCTATAACCAGCCATGGCCCGAAGCGGTTCAGCAGACGCTAATTAAAGCACGCGACATCCCTGATGAGCAACTATCTTCTTTAAACTCTCTTGATCTACATACGGCTAAAATATTCGCACAAGCCTGTATTAGAGTACTGGAAAGCACACCATATAAAGCACAGGATATTACGGCTGTTGGCAGCCACGGCCAAACCATTCGGCACCGTCCTGATCTCAAGCAGCCTTTTACATTACAAATAGGCAATGCAAAACATATCGCTACCTTAACCGGCATTGATGTTATCTCTGATTTTAGAACGGCAGACATGAAAGCAGGCGGTCAGGGTGCACCACTGGCACCCGCCTTTCACAATTTTGTATTTCATCACCACAAAATCAATCGTGTCATCGTCAACATCGGCGGCATTGCCAACTTAACGATACTACCAAAAGATAAAAACCCCACGAATAAAAATTCCAAAGATAATCATCACAGGGTAACAGGGTTTGATTGCGGACCGGGCAATACCCTGATGGACGCCTGGATAACAAAACATAAACAGAAAAACTATGATGCTGAAGGCGCATTTGCTGCCAGCGGAAAAACCAATGCCACTTTACTGGCAAAACTTTTGACGGATAATTACTTTCAGCTTGCGCCACCTAAAAGCACAGGGTTTGAATATTTTAACCTGGAGTGGCTGGATAAACATTTAGATGCCAGCTTAGGCAAAGACATGTTAGGTAAAAGCATGGACAGTGCTGACATACAAAGTACATTATGTGATTTAACCGCCATTTCGATCATGCGAGCCATTAATCAATATGCTGCAGAGACCAAAGAGGTTTATATCTGCGGTGGCGGTGCGCACAACAAAGAATTAATGCGCAGATTACAGGCAATCACTCAATGCCCAGTGGCGACAACCAAAACCTTAGGTATACACCCGGACTGGGTAGAAGCCATGACATTTGCCTGGTTAGCCTATCAGAACACACACCAACAAACGGGAAACCTGCCTTCAGTTACAGGTGCGGATAAAGCCGTTATTCTAGGTAACTTAACGAAGCATCCGGTTTAACAACCAAAACTGATAGGCAAAAAACGGTCAATAGCTGACCTTTAAAAACAAAAACATAGTCCGCGAAACACGCAAAAGACGCGAAAAAAGCAAAACAATAATAAATACAAGGCCGGGATAATACTTTGCTGTTCTCGGCATTTTGATTGGTGTTACCTACAATACCCCTTGGTGCAGACGCTTCTGAAAAAAACAGAAATATCTTTTTTTGCGCTTTTTTCGCGTCTTTTGCGTGTTTCGCGGACTAATGCTTTTCAGCTTTTCCAACGTCCGTTAAGTGTCGTTAACAGCCATCCATCTAGCTCAGACTAGCGTTGAGACATATCCACATATCCACGAACACCTTCACCAGTGTAAATCTGCGTTGGTCTAAAAATTCGGTTATCAGACAACTGTTCACGCCAGTGCGCCAACCAGCCAGCGACACGAGATACTGCAAATATGGGGGTAAACTGATCAGGTGCTATGCCCATTTCGGTGTACAAAATACCGGAGTAATAATCCACATTCGGGTACACACCTTTAGGACCCAGCGCTTCTTCACAAGCCTCTTCAAGTACTAGTGCAGTTTCAAATTCTGCACTCAAGTTGCCCTGTGACTCACCCCATTCAATCATCAGCTTTTGCAACACAATGGCGCGTGGATCTTTGGTTTGATACTCGCGATGCCCCATTCCCCAAACAACTTTTTTATTCGATAATTGTTTTTTCAACCAGTCATTGGCATTTTCAGGGCGACCAATCTCCCTCAACATTTCAACCACGCGCTGGTTCGCACCACCATGTAATGGACCGGCAAGTGTGCCAATTGCAGCAGCAACAACCAAAAACGGACTTGCCAGCGTTGAGCTACAAACCATGGCGGCAAAGGTAGATGCATTGATAGTATGTTCAGCATGCAACACCAGACAGGCATCCATAATTTTGACCGCTAATGGCTCGGGTTCCTTACCATTAAGCATATACAGAAAATTGGCGGCATGGCTTAAATCATCACGTGGCTCAATTGGATCGTAACCATTCCTTACGTGTTCCCACATCGCCACAATGGTCGCCATGCGTGAAATAATTTTTACCGACATGCTGTGAATGTATTCAAGATCATTACCAGACACACCGTCTGACAGAACTTCTTCACCACCATAAAACATACCCAGACTGGCGACTGCAGTTTGCAGCATTTCCATCGGGTGACCAGAACTTGGCAGGCTCTTCATGATACTACGAATTTTATATTTCAAACGACGTTCGGCTCTTAGCTGGCAATCAAAATCATCCAGCTCTGCCTGTGACGGCAAACAGCCATCAAGCAACAATAATGCAGTTTCTTCAAAAGTACTTTTTTCCGCCAGTTCTGTTATGTCGTAACCACGGTAGGCAAGAATGCCTTTCTCACCATTGATGGATGAAATGTTTGATTTTGTCGCTGGCACACCAGCTAAACCGGGTAAATATTCACTGCTCATATCAACTTCCTTAGAAATTAGGCTTGTAGCTTAACAAAATATAAGGATATGTTCATGCTGAGGATGTTTCACAGGATGGATGGTTTCGACACATACCAGACGTTGGAAAAGTTGAAAAGCATTAGTCCGCGAAAAACGCAAAAGACGCGAAAAAAACAAAACAATGTAGGTTTACAGGAATAAAACTTTACTGTTTATATCGACTAAAGCCAACAATACTACCGCTTATTCAGATATGCCTAAAAAAAACAAAAATGTTTTCTTTGCGCTTTTTTCGCGTCTTTTGCGTTTTTCGCGGACTAATGTTTTCGATTTGTAACGTCCGCTAATGACCGTAAGCAGCCATTAGCTCTATGAGCATATCTCTGAGGTTAAGTCTGAGCTTAATTACACTTAAACCGAAAATGACGAACCACAGCCACAGGTTGATTTTGCATTCGGGTTATTCACTACAAAACGAGCGCCTTCCAGACCCTCTAGATAGTCAACCTCAGAACCATTAAGGTATTGAATACTGGTGACATCAACTAACACAGTTGCACCGTTTTTTTCCACCACAACATCATCATCGTTGATATTTTCGTCAAAAGCAAAACCATACTGAAAACCTGAGCAACCGCCACCATCAACTGAAACGCGTAATTTAAGCTTTGGGTTATTTTCCTCTGCAACCAGTGCTTTTACCTTGTTGGCAGCTGACTCTGTAAAACCGATTGTTGCACCTTCAATAACTTTAGGTTTTGCTGCGAAACTTATTTGAATGTCCATAGAAATGACCTGCTAATACGATGACTATTATAAGCTCATGCTAAATTAACCTAGTAATTTAGTCAAGTATTAGCCTTGTCCAATATGAAATGAGTCTGAACAAGTTAATTGGAAAATACTGTATTCACTTTGAGACCTGCCTTGCGCTGCCATCATCCAGCACGCTGGTATCATCCAGATGGTGAACATTATCACAGCTTTCTTCTTTTTGATGTTCCAGCAATTTCTTTTCCTGAACCTTATGCAACATCGCGCCATTAATTTCTGCACCACTGGCCATTTCCAGCAAGTTATATTCCACATTGCCTGAAATTCGCGCACGGGCGGATAACTCTAATTTTTCACTGGCGTACACATTACCCTTAACTTCGCCGTTAATCACCGCGTAGGCAACATAAACATCACCCTCGATACGACCGCGGTCACTGATAACCAGCACTGTGCCCTGCGTAACATCCGCTGTGGAGACATTGCCTATGATAGTACCATCCAGATGAAGACCACCGTTAAATCTAACATTACCGGTTACTTCTACGCCTTTACCAATTAAAGTGTCAATCTTTGATGATTTAATTTTTTTACTGTTACCAAACATAATCATGCTTTCCCATCGGTTAAACCAGACCACGAAAATTGTTCATCAATAGCTTTAATTTTTCCTTTACCCGGTTTCACTTTTACTCGAATACTATTCGGCTGGAAGGCTTCCGGCAAAATTATCACCCCTTCGAAATTCTGAAAATATTTAAATCCGAACTTCATTGGCCCAGATTTCATAAACTTGCTGATATCATTTGAGACTTCTGCTAACTGCAATGTTAGTGGCTGACCTTTACTTAAACCTTCAATACTAACTTCTACAGTACCGCGTGCAAACTGATCATTGCGACCACGCTGGATTACCATTATTTTGTAATCATAGCCGCCAGCAGCATTGGCTTTTATCTGCATTTTCTGAATTGCCAGGCTTCTACTTCCTTGTTCTGGTGAAAAGATATTCTGGTAAAATGACAATTCCTTTTTAAGTGCCAGTACTTCACCCTGAGTATTCGCCAGTGTCTCTTTTAACTGCGTAGAAGCATCTTCATCAATTCGTCTATTACGTTCAAGCATAGTCGCCTTGCGTTTAGTTTCAATGATTTCAGCCTGAGATTCTTCTAATTGCACCTGCAATTTTTCAATATAAGCATCCGCATCCGCTTTATGATAACCACCAACATTAAGACCATACTCAAAAACTGACCATATTATCAATAATATCAAAGCGATAAGTGCAATAAAACCTAGCCACCACAATCCTGGTTGCTGAATGGTGATAATTCTATGCGTCTGTAATGGTTTCATCGTAATGCGTTATTATCTGCAACTACTCAGCGAGTAGTTACTATTGTTTTATGGTAATAAAGCAACCTGATTAAGCCCCTGTGTTTCTTCCAGCCCAAACATAATATTCATATTCTGAATGGCCTGACCAGCAGCACCCTTCACCAGATTATCAATCACCGATGACACCACAACGGTGTCGCCCTGCTGTGGCCTGAAGATTGAAATGCGGCAGATATTGGCACCTTTCACCGAACGTGTCTCCGGCATCGTGCCAGGATCTAACACATCAACAAAAGGTTCATTAGCATAACGCTGGCTATAAAGCTGATGTAAATCAGTGTCAAAATCAGCGGGAAGCCTGGCGTATAAACTGGCTTCAATACCCCGAATCATCGGCACTAAATGCGGCACAAAGGTTAAACCAATGTCATGTGTGGCCACTCGCCCCAGAGTTTGTTTAATTTCGGGCAAATGCCGATGACCATCTACCGCATAGGCTTTGAAATTTTCTGCTGATTCGGCCTGCAAGGTTGCCACACTGGCTCCACGACCAGCACCACTCACACCTGATTTTGCATCTGCAATAAGATGCTGATCATCAACTAAAGCATTTTCGATAAGCGGTAAAAAACCCAGGGTAACGGCGGTTGGATAACAACCCGGGTTTGCCACCACTGTGGCTGATTTAATGGCGGTACGATTAATTTCTGGCATACCGTAAACCGCATCGCTCAGCACATCAACACAGGCATGATCCATGCCATACCATTGTTTCCAGAGCTGAGCATCCTGCAACCTGAAGTCTGCCGCCAGGTCGATAACACGTACTCCTTGTTTAATAAGCTCAGGCACCATTTTCATCGCCGTACCATTTGGTGTGGCAAAAAACACCACATCACATTCAACCAGCGTTGCTACTGCCGGTTCTGTAAAACACAAATCCGTAAAACCACGTAAATTCGGGAATAAATCAGCTATCTTTTTGCCCGATTCAGAACGCGATGTCACATATTTTAATTCCACATGAGGATGCATAACCAGCAACCGTAATAATTCCGCACCGGTATACCCCGTACCACCTACAACTCCTACCGTTAACATTTCACACCTTTATTCGTTATTTTTTAACTTAGTACTATTCACTGTTCTTAGGCTCGTGCTTCACCGTACCTTCCTACTGTCATCTCGACCAAAGGGAGAGATCTTATACTACTGTAGAATAAGATCTCTCCCTTTGGTCGATGTATGGACTCCACCTACCTAATGGTAGGCTTCATGTTCC
>CAZALW010000174.1:0-7044 GCA_964485705.1 uncultured Thiotrichaceae bacterium | reverse complement strand
ATAACCGGATGTTTTATATTGCGTAGATGACACAGAGTGGTTCACACTATGTCGCCCTCTAATCTCACTGACTAAATGTTCAGGGATCTCACTGATAAAACGTGAGGCACTGGGGTATAAGTCCTGACCGTATAATCGACGATGTTCTGCACAACTTAGCACCAGTTGTTCACGGGCGCGGGTGATACCGACATAACACAGTCGACGCTCTTCTTCGAGTTTGCCTTCTTCCTGCAATGAGCGTTGGCTGGGAAACAAACCTTCTTCCAGCCCCACCATAAACACTAATGGAAACTCCAGTCCTTTGGCACTGTGCAGGGTCATGAGTTGGACACAGTCATCCCATTCTGCGGCCTGACCTTCACCTGCTTCTAATGCGGCATGGGTTAAAAACGCGGTTAACTCACTCATTGGCACGTCCAGTTCAGACTGGTCGGATCTATCATCATGGGCAAAACCTCGTGCTGCGGTAATTAACTCTTCAATATTTTCTACCCGTGCCTGGGCTTTTTCTGTTTTTTCTTTTTCATAGTATTCAATCAGACCAACATGATGCACCACATGTGCAACCTGCTCATGCAACACCATGTCAGTGCTGTCTGCCTGCAAGCCCTCTATTAACTGCAGGAAACTCAACACTGCATTAGAGGCTCTGGCCGGCAAACCTTTGTCCTGAATAATTTTTTTAGCCGCTTGCCATAATGGCTGGTCACACTGTTTTGCTACTTCCCGTATTTTTTCGACACTGCGTTCGCCTATGCCCCGTGTCGGGGTATTGATCACCCGTTCAAAAGAAGCATCATCATTGGCATTATTCATTAACCGCAAATACGCCAGTGCGTTTTTAATTTCGGCCCGCTCAAAAAATCGCAAACCACCGTAAACACGATAGGGAATGCCTTCACTGACAAAACGTTCTTCAAACATACGCGACTGTGCGTTGGAACGGTATAGTATCGCCACATCTTCACGGGCATTGCCACTTGCTACAAACTGTTTGATTTTGTCGAGCACAAACTGCGCTTCATCGCGTTCGTTATAGGCGTTATAAAACAATATCGGTTCTCCATCTTCACCACCGCTCCACAACTTTTTGCCCAAACGCCCGGCATTGTTGGCAATCAATGCATTGGCGGCTGAAAGAATGGTGGTGGTTGAGCGATAGTTCTGCTCCAGTTTGATGACTTCATGGGTCGGAAAATCACGCTGAAAACGTTGAATATTTTCTACTTTTGCGCCACGCCAACCATAAATTGCCTGGTCATCATCACCGACTATAAACACTTTGTTTGACTGTCCGGCCAATAATTGAATTAACGCATACTGAATGGTGTTGGTATCCTGAAATTCATCCACCAGAATATGCAAAAAGCGTTTTTGATAATGTGCCTGCAATGAGTCATTGTCACGAATCAATTCCAGAGTACGTAACAGCAATTCAGCAAAATCAATAACACCGGCACGTTCACAGGCAAGCTCATAAGCCGTATATATTCTTTGCAGTTGCTGGTAAGCCGGATTATGAGAGGTGTCGATATGTGCTGCACGTTTGCCTTCATCTTTACGCGCATTGATAAAAGCCTGCGCCTGTTTGGGTGGCCATTTACTCTCATCCAGTTGCAATGACTTTAATATTCGGCGCAGCATACGATACTGGTCATCAGAATCCAGAATCTGAAAACTTTGTGGCAGTTTTGCGTCCGACCAGTGGTTACGTAATAAACGATGTGCCAAGCCATGGAAGGTACCAACCCACATACCAGCAACGGGCAAGCCTTGTAATTTTTCAACACGCTGGCGCATCTCGGCGGCGGCTTTATTGGTGAACGTCACCGCGAAGATATTGTAGGGGGAAATGCCTTCAACCTGATTAAGCCAGGCGATACGGTGTACTAATACACGGGTTTTGCCACTGCCTGCACCCGCCAGTATTAACATGTGCTCTGGCTGTGCCGTTACCGCGCGGCGCTGGGCATCATTTAACTCGTTTAATATGTGGGAGACATCGGCTTCTGCTGCCTGTTTTACTGCATGCTGAAAGGCGCTATCAGTGGATTTTTGTATTTGAGGGTCTGTCATTGGCTGGATATTTACAATAGTCATCAATTTATGGGCACCTCTAAAAACCATAGTGCGCTTTAGGGAATGCAGAAAATAGTGCTATTTTCACCCAAAAAAAAGGGTAATAGTAAGCTATTGCCATCTTTTTTGGGTGAAAAGAGTGCTGTTTTATGCGTTGCATAAAGTGTGCTAAGGTTTTTAGAGATGCCCTTATATCGCCATTCTACTGTGTCACATCAAAATTCACCAACTAAAGGGCAGCCCTAAAAACTACTACCAACTTTAAGATACACTCGGTTGTCACCAATATCACTATCAAACCCATGCGCATAACCCAAACGTGTGCGCAATGTTAAATTATAGAACAGGTTGATATCCGCCGTTATTTCTAAGCCTGCACTGCTGTAATAAGACTCCGGAGAGCTCTGATATGCGCTGCCGATTTCTGCAAACAAGGTAGCAAACCACTGCATGATAGCCACCGGAGGTGTCATCAAACCGCTTTCCAGGCGTTGCAATGGAAACCGCCATTCACCGGATAATAACTGAGCACGACGACCGCGCAGTTGTGGCAAGCCTTCTTTATAGCCACGCAGTGCATAATTACGTCGGTTAAAAACACCTTCACCGCTGCTACCGCCTAACAAAAAATCCAATGTTTCCTGATTAAAACCTTCACCACCTAATTTGAATAACCGTGGTTGCCCGGTTCCCCAACCCTGTAAAAAACGCAATGCAAAGACGCTTTCTTTACCGGTGCGAATATATTGTCGCCAGTCCAGCGTATACACCTGCCCAGTAAAACCTGAATTTAACATATCACTGTCTTCGGCTACCAACCGCAGATTCAACCCATCAACTAAACTAATAGACAAAGGATTGTTGTCCGCAGAATGATATAACAATGCCATACCCAGTAAATTATCGCTAAAACCTTGCCAGGATTGTGCGCCGTTTATTGAATCACTATCATTGCTGTGATCATAAATAATACCAAACAATAAACTCGATTGTTTTTGTAAAGCTTTGTTTTGCAGCGCCCACGTTAAACTGGCCACATCACGTCTGGCTATTCGATTTACCTCACCAGAAGTCGTCAGAAAAATTTCATTGATACTGGCCAACGAAAGAAAGAAGCGATCGGCATAAGCATAAGCTAAACTGAACGCTGGTTTATCCAATTGTGTATCATAATTGGCTGTCAACGAATAATGGTGAATACCCAGTGCATCTGCGCCAGCTGTTGTTAAACCCCATTGTGAGCGTTGTTCACTAAATTCAAATGAGGGGAACCACCAGCGGGGTAACAGGCTATGCCATGCCGAATAATTATTTTGCTCAACAGCTGAAACCTTATAGTCAATTAATTGTAGCTGGTCATCTTTAAAGCTAAATGGCTGAATGGCGTTCAAATCATCAATCAACTTAGCCCTGTCAAAACCGATATTTTTAGCTTTATCCTGATGACTTTTATCTGCCATCATTTCATCCGACTCTACTTTATCCATATCCATTCTATCCGCTTCTATTTTATAGATCGCAAACCCCTCAGCACTGTATCCTGAATAATATACTGTACTATCACCATCAGCCTGACTTGATTGAAATGCACCACCTATAACATTGGTTAGTTGTACCGTTTTTCCCGCTTTGACATGACCAGGAAAGCGACCAGGCAGGTGATAACGATACAGATTGTATACGCCATCTGCCTCCATACTAAAAAGCAAGCTGTCATCAGCTGCATACTGCGGATAAGCGGCAATGTTTACACCACGGGTAATTTTCTTCCACTGTTTTTGTTCAATATCAAACAACTCAATATTCCAGCCATCCTTTTTGCGCCAGAGTGAGGCCGCCACATATTTACCATCAGGCGAAACATCTATCTGACCAATAACCTCATCATTTTCTGCCTGCCATAATATAGTCTTTAATTGTACCTTTTCATCCAGCGGCTGTAATTCAAACTGCTGTAATTCAAGTAGCTGTAATTCAAATTTACCTGCCGTGTGATGCACGGCGAGTATCTGTTCGCCATCAGCAGACCAGCTGGCGTATAAATAGCGACCACATTTTGTTAGTCGCTCCAGTTTTTTAGTTGTCGCATGGTAACGATAAATATCACTGTAAATTGTATAATTATTACAAAATTCATTTTGTGTCAGCAACAATCCCTTTGTGGCATGCAAGTCAAGTTGTGCTGCACCATTTAAATCAAGCAGTGCCTGCGTTTCGCCCTTGCTGTTTATGTGCATTAGGCTTGGCCGTTTATATCCATTATCTTGCACATAAAAAACCTCGACACCCTGTTTACTTGTTATCGCACGAACAGATTTTGTTTTGTATGCATCTTGTGATATTTGTCTACCTGCTTGAATGCCTTTGGCTTTTATCGCTTTAATCTGCGGCAGAAATTTATCATTTAACCATTGCTGATATTCTGCCCATAACGGTGTTAGATTCTTACCAAATATTTTGTTTGCCGTCGTATTAATAAAAAATGGAAATAAATTATCACTATACTCTTCAATCCATTGTTGCAATTTTTCAGCGCCATAGGTCTCACTGATAAACTGCATAAAATAAGCACCATATAAATAACGCGTGGTTCCGGCCGGCCAGGTGCTAACCGGTAAATTAACATGCGAAATTGGCTGCACCCCTTTGGCAACTTCCTGACGCATCATTGAGGAATACATTGCACTTTGTCCACGACCGATACCACGCTGCATATCGGTTTCTTTGTGTATTGCCAGGCCTTCCATTATCCATGAGGGCTGGAATAGATTTGGAAATAAAAAGAAAAACCGGCCAAAGATGTTTCTTAAATATTCTGGCGCGCCCGCACTTTTATCTAAATGAATAATATGAGTGTATTCATGAATAATAAGGGTGGTTAACCAGTCATCAAAATCTTCCAGGGTATTAACACTGCTTGGTGGGGCTAAAAATATTACACTGTGATTAAAAAAAAGTGGGGAAGCAAAACCATTCGGCTGATCGGTTTCATCACTCAGTACAAGGTGAGTTTTATCTTTGGGGATCCAGTTCAGCTCCTTTGTAAGGCGTTGATGAGCTGCTTCAACAATAACCAATACTCTTGTCGCAAGTGCTTTATTGCTTTGCGCATAATGCACATAAAGGTTTTTATTTTCTATGGTTTTCCAGCTTAAATCAGGGTCAACAGCAAAGGCATTTTTACTAAAAAAATTAAAACTGAAAAATAGTAAACCGCAAACAAATAAAAAATATCTTTTTGTTATAGGCATGACACAGTTATTTTAACTCGTAACCCTGACTATTTTCACCATAGAAATTTTCCAATGTTTATTTTTTCAGGCCATAAACAATAAATAATAAACCAGTAATGCCAGCAGCCCATGACACTAGCGGTGCGCCAAAAACAAACGCTGCTTCAGCCAGCGAATAAATAATTGAAGCAGCGACTAACAGGCTGCCACCGATGATAACAATCAAACTACGTTGGTGGTTTTGATTAAGTTGTTGACCAATTTTTTTTATTTCATTTATCTGTTTCAAATGATACTCACCATCGGCATGCGCCTTCAAGCTTTTATATAACAGACTCGGCATTTCCGGCATTTTTTCTATTATATAAGGCAGGTCATCTTTAATAGTGCGCAGTACTGCACGAGCACCAACCTGATCTTCCATCCAGCGCTCTAAGAATGGCTTGGCTGTTTTCCATAAATCAAGATCCGGGTATAACTGGCGCCCCAAACCTTCAATATTTAACAGGGTTTTTTGTAACAACACCAGTTGCGGCTGCACTTCCATATTAAAGCGGCGTGCAGTTTGAAACAGACGCAATAACAACTGACCAAATGAAATTTCTTTTAAGGGTTTTTCAAATATGGGTTCACAAACGCTGCGAATGGCAGATTCAAATTCATCCACCCTTGTATCGGCTGGCACCCAACCAGACTCAACGTGTAATTTAGCCACTTTGTAATAATCACGTTTAAAAAATGCCAGGAAATTCTCTGCAAGATAACGTTTATCGGTCTGGCTCAGGGTGCCCATTATGCCAAAATCAACCGCTATGTATTTTGGTTGTTTGGGGTTTTGTGTATCAACAAAAATGTTGCCCGGATGCATGTCAGCATGAAAGAAGTTATGACTAAATACCTGGGTAAAAAATATCTCTACACCCATCGCTGCCAAACGTTCCATATCAGTACCCTGCTGCTGCAGGGATTTTATGTCACGTATTGGTGTACCATATATTCTTTCCATGACCAGCACATTTTTTCGTACAAAATCCCAGTGAATTGCCGGCACATATAAATCACTTGAGCCTTCAAAGTTTCTGCGCAACTGGCTGGCATTAGCCGCTTCACGCATTAGATCCAGTTCATCAATGATGGTTTTTTCATATTCAGCAACCACCTCAACCGGACGTAAACGTCGAAGTTGAGACGAATACCTGGCTGCTAATTCGGCAATGATATATAGCAGTGAAATATCACGTTTAATTACTGGCAATATATCCGGGCGTAGCACTTTCACCACAACATCTTCGCCGGTTTTTAAAATAGCAGCATGTACCTGTGCGACTGACGCAGAAGCCAGAGGCTGCTTATCAAAACTTTTAAACAATTCATCGACTGATTTGCCGAAAGATTTTTCGATTATGTTCTGTGCCAGATTACCTGGAAAGGATGGCACATCATCCTGCAAACGTTGCAACTCATCGGCAATATCATCTGCCAGCAAATCACGTCTGGTCGATAACATTTGACCAAATTTAATAAACACCGGGCCCAAATCTTCCAGTGCTTCGCGCATCCGCACAGCACGCGGTTTACGCTTACGGCGAAACCAGTTCCATGGGAAGGCATAGATAACAAAACGAAATGGACGGAACAGATGAGTAGCAAAAATAATATCATCCAGACCATGCGACATTAACACCCAGTTAATGCGTAACATTCGAATAAATTGACCTGGCGTTAAAAT
>CAZALW010000173.1:0-7079 GCA_964485705.1 uncultured Thiotrichaceae bacterium | reverse complement strand
CTTCTAACTTACAACATAAAAACTAATAAAATGCTCAAACCCGTCACGCCGCTACTTACAGCCGATGTTATTATCGAGATGCCGTTAATCGATGATACACCCATTATCCTCATCCAGCGAAAATTTGAACCTTATGGCTGGGCAATTCCCGGTGGTTTTGTTGAAGTTGATGAAACCATAGCAGTTGCGGCCCGGCGCGAGTCACTGGAAGAAACCAGTCTGGAAGTCGAACTCGATATCTTGCTAGGTATGTATTCAGACCCTAAGCGTGATTTTAGAGGGCATACTGCCGGCGCTGTATTTATAGGTAATGCTTCCGGAAAACCGGTAGCAGCAGATGACGCTAAAGATATTGCACTGTTTGATCCATTTAATATTGATGTTGAACTAGCGTTTGATCATCGGCAGATACTGGATGATTACTGTGATTATCGACGTGATGGTATCATCAAATTGCCGCTATAAGATTTTTAGCTAAATGATACTGTGCGGTGTCTATAAGCCGCTGTTTTTGGTATAATTTTCGTAACTATTCACCACGAAGCTCACGAAGGGCACGAAGATAAAATTTAAAACTGAACCAAATGTTTTGCCTGTTAATGTTTAAAACCTTCGTGTTCTTCGTGAGCTTCGTGGTAAATAAAAGACGGAACTTACCTCTATGCCGAATAGTTACTACTTTTCGCCCATAACAATTAGAGTTTTTCAGGGTCTTTTTCTTGAGCAATCGAACGCTGTCAATTGATGATCGCATTTACGACTATCTTCGTGCTGTTTCTATAAACGAGCCTGAGTTGTTGTTACAGCTACGTAAAGAAACCGCAGAGATGGAATATTCTGAGATGCAAATTTCGCCTGAGCAAGGGCAGTTTATGTCACTGTTAATCAAATTGATGGCGGCGACACGCGCTATCGAGATCGGCACTTTTACCGGTTACAGTTCAATCTGCATCGCCAGCGCTATGTCTGAAAATGGCAAACTGATCTGTTGCGATATATCACCACAGTGGACAGATGTCGCGACAAAGTACTGGGTTTTAGCCGGGTTGGAAAATAAAATTGATTTGTTTACCCAGCCAGCAGAGCAAACGTTACAGATGTTGCTTAATGATGGTGGTGAAAAATCATTTGATTTTATTTTCATCGATGCCGACAAGCAAAACTACATCATGTACTATGAAATGGCATTGCGTTTGTTAAGAAAAGGCGGAATCATAGCGGTTGATAATACCCTGTGGTCGGGCGCGGTTGCCGACCCTGAAAATAACGAAGCGACAACGCGTGCCATTCGCCGTTTTAACGAAATGCTGAAAGACGATGATCGTGTTAGTCAAAGTTTGCTCACTATTGGTGATGGCCTGACATTGATATTAAAAGAAATATAACTGCTTCATCCTTTGGTCGGTCTATGGCACATTCTTGTCCATCCTTAGGTTCGTAAACGGCACATCCTTGTCCATCCTTTGGTTCGTTACAAGAAAATTGCTCCTGCATTTTCTATATACCGTCCATCCATGGACATAACGGCACATCCTTGTGCCACTACTGCCACTGCTGTCCGTACTCAGTGTTACTACATAAAGAAAAATGAACAAATACTTACATGGATAGACAGGATTAACAGGATAAATAAAACAAAAAAATCCTGCTTATCCATGTAAACTTGACAAATTCAGTGAGAAAATACCTTGCTGAGTAGTTACCAGGAAATTGATTAAAACATGCTGAACTGGATAAAATCATTAAAGAAAAAAGCCATATCATCGAAGCGCTCACGCGCAGCGTCGAAGGCTGCCATGCACCCGACTAAAGGTAAGGCAAAAAGGTCGATAAAAGCCAGCACAGCCAGCAGTGTTGCCAAAAATTCGGTGGTGCACAGTGCGCTTGTGCTTAGTCGTCCAGAACATACTATATCGCGCGATAATATCGATGACCACGCCTTAAAAGTTTTATATCGTTTACATAAAGCCGGTTATCATGCCTGCCTGGTCGGTGGTGCGGTGCGAGATTTGTTACTGGGCATTACACCAAAAGATTTTGATGTGGCGACGGATGCCACACCAGAGGAAGTTAATCAATTGTTTCGTAATTGCCGATTAATTGGTCGCCGTTTCCGGCTGGCACATATTCATTTTGGTCGACAGATTATTGAGGTTGCAACCTATCGCGCCAATCATGATCTCCCCCAGTCGGGTATCCAGGATGGCATTCAGGATGGTATTCAAGATAAACAAGGCCGCATTGTTCGAGATAATGTTTTTGGTGAGCTGGCAGATGATGTCTGGCGCCGGGACTTTACCGCCAATGCCTTGTATTACGACATCTCTGATTTTAGTGTTATAGATTTTGTTGGCGGTTATGAAGACATAAAAAAACAGCAATTATGTTTAATTGGTGATGCAGAAACTCGTTATCGGGAAGACCCGGTAAGAATGTTGCGAGCGCTTCGTTTTTCAGCCAAGCTGGATTTTGATATTGATGAGATAAGTAAAACACCTATTTATGAACTCGGATCTTTGTTAATAGATATTCCTGCTGCCAGATTGTATGAAGAAGTATTAAAATTGTTTCACTCTGGTTACGCGGTTCGTGGTTTTGAATTATTGCTGGAATTTGATTTACTGCAATACTTGTTTCCCGAAGCCGATAAAGCAATCAAGCAGGATGTGAATGTCAAAGACATGCTGTTCACTGCTATGAAAAGCACCGATGATCGCATTAAAAATAACATGCGTGTTACCCCCGCCTTTTTATTGGCAGCATTGTTATGGCAACCAGTAAACTCACGCACTAAAGGGATTGTTGAAAATGGTATACCGTATTCTGTTGCCATACAAAAAGCTGCGACAAAAATATTAAGTCAACAGTCAGCCAGTGTTTCAATACCTAAAAGGTTTACTTCAACCATGCGGGATATTTGGGGCTTGCAAACCCGGTTTCATTATCGTGCAGGAAAACGTGCATTGTCTGTGTTACACCATGAAAAATTTCGTGCCGGATATGATTTTTTATGTATACGTGCGCAAGCCACTGAAGGGAAAATGGGTGAAGAGTTAAAACTGGACTGCAAGTGGTGGACAGATATACAAACACAGACTGCAGAACAACAGAAAAACACACTGTTTGCTACACAAAAAAAACGCAGCAGTAAACGTCGTCGCTCATCATCAAAAACAGCTAAAAATCAAAGTAATAATGTTGATTAAATCTTCCATGAGTGTGTTATATCTCTGTAACGACTCAGCGTATCTTGAGGAAAAGGTACAGGTTATTGATTTTTAGCCCTCGTTCCCACGCAGGAGCGTGGGAACGAGAACTATTATAGAACCATCATGTTTCCTGGAAGGTTAACGTTACAGTGAAAACAAAAACTGCTTACATCGGCCTCGGCAGTAATTTAGCGCAGCCAAATCTGCAAATAAAAATGGCGATTGTTGCATTAAATAATTTAGCGGATACAAAAGTGACAGCAGACTCAGGCTATTTTAAAAGTAGACCGATGGGGCCTGAAGACCAGCCGGATTATGTGAATGCGGTCGTTGAGTTAGAAACTAAAATAAGTGTGACTAAACTATTAGCGCATTGCCAACAAATTGAAAAACAACAGAATCGAATAAAAACCCGGCATTGGGGTGAGCGTACTATTGATCTTGATATATTGTTATATGCAGACAACAACATTGAAACTGAAAATTTAACTGTGCCGCATCCCGGCATCTTTTTACGTGATTTTGTTTATATGCCATTACTAAAAATTAACCCGGAGATCATTTTGCCAGGCAAGGGAAAATTAAGTAACAGGGTGAAGCTAAGCAATGAAACAAACTCTGATTTTTCCTGTCAGTTTGCAGGAAAAATAGACAGGTAAGTTCTTATGAATTCTTCACTTGAAAACACTGAATCTGCATCAGCATCAACATTAAAGCAACGGGGTTTTATTGTTATTGAAGGTCCGATAGGTGTGGGTAAAACAACACTGGCAAATAAACTTGGCTTTTCGTTTGGCAGTGATTTGTTACTTGAAGATGCCAATGAAAACCCCTTTATAGAAAAGTTTTATGATAACCCCGCTGCAGCAGCACTACCAACGCAGTTGTTTTTTTTATTACAAAGAGCGCGTCAGTTAAATGCAATGAAACAGGGGGATATGTTTAACCCCGTACGTGTCGCTGATTATCTTATTGAGAAAGACCGTTTGTTTGCAGAACTTACTTTAGACGCTGATGAGCTCGATTTGTATGAGCAGGTTTACACCAGTTTAACCATTGATGTACCAACCCCCGATCTAGTGGTTTATTTACAGGCACCGGTGGAAGTATTGCTGGAACGAATTCAAAAACGTGGTTTAAAACATGAGCGTTTTATTGAAGCAGCCTATTTGCAAAGATTGTGTGACGCTTATATTCAGTTTTTTTATCAATACAATAACGCACCGCTATTAATTGTTAATGCAGCGGATATTGATTTTGCAAATAACGATGAAGATTATTTATTATTGTATCAGCAGATTGTTGAAGTACAATCAGGGCGACATTATTTTAATCCGACACAGGTGACGCTTTAGAAGCGTAATGAAAAATGAAAAACGAAAAGTGAAAAATGGGATAACTGGATGAGTACACAAACCAACACTAAAGATAAAGTAACCGTGCGCCGACTGGCACAAATGAAACAGGCTAAAGAAAAAATTGCCTGTTTAACGGCTTATGATGCTAGCTTTGCACAACTGCTGGAAAAATCCGGTGTGGATGTGGTGCTTGTTGGTGATTCTTTGGGTATGGTGATTCAGGGCTCAGATACCACTTTACCGGTTTCTGTTGATGATATGTTGTATCACACCCAGTGTGTTGCTAAAGGTTTAAATAATGCCTTATTAATTACTGACATGCCCTTTTTGAGCTTTACCAGCGTAGAGCAGGCGGTGTTAAATGCTGGTTTGTTTATGAAACAGGGCGGTGCGCATATGGTCAAGCTTGAAGGTGGTGCAGACCAGGCAGATACGGTTTCTGCTTTGAATAAAAATGGCATACCCGTTTGCGCACATCTGGGTTTGCAACCGCAATACGTGCATAAAATTGGTGGTTACCGTGTGCAGGGAAGAGAACCTGAAACGGCGGATAAAATGCTGGCTGATGCCCTGACGCTACAACAGGCGGGTGCCGATTTAATGTTGCTTGAATGTGTGCCTGAAGTACTGGCAGCTAAGATAACTCAAGCACTGGATATTCCTGTTATAGGCATTGGTGCCAGCGTAGACTGCGATGGTCAGATTTTAGTGTTATATGACATTCTTGATATCAGCCTGGGTAAACGACCAAAGTTTAGTAAAAATTTTATGGATAATTCAAACAGCATTGAAGAGGCTATTGGACAATATGTATCTGCCGTTAAAAAATCTGAGTTCCCTGCTGCGGAGCATGTGTTTAGTTAACAATATTTTACCTTGAGAGCTTCGCACGAGCAGTGCCCCACATGTCTCTCGTTCCCACGCAGGAGCGTGGGAACGAGAATATCTATTGTGCAAAGGTCTCATCTTGAATATACACATCTTTTAATCTATGAAAACATGTAAAAACATAGAACAATTACGCAGCCGGGTTCATCAATGGCGCAGTAATAATGAGACAATTGCATTTGTCCCAACAATGGGTAATTTACATGAAGGTCATTTATCGCTGGTAGAAATCGCTAAACAAAAAGCATCACACGTTGTGGTCAGCATTTATGTTAATCCTTTGCAGTTTTCACCGGATGAAGATTTTTCGAGTTATCCGCGTACTTTGGAAGAAGATTTAAGCAAGCTGGAATCTCTCGCAGTTGATCTGGTTTTTATTCCGGATGACGCGATGATTTACCCTGGCGGTGAGCAATATAGCGCTCATGTTGAAATACCGGTTTTGTCTCACATCGTTGAAGGCGAATACCGCCCCGGTTTTTTTAAAGGTGTTGCTACCATTGTACTAAAGCTATTTAACATGGTGCAGCCTGATATTGCTATTTTTGGAGAAAAAGATTTTCAACAACTGCTTATCATTCAGCAAATGGTAAAAGATTTAAACTTACCGATTGAAGTCATCGGTGGCCAGACCATACGTGAAGCGGATGGCCTGGCGAAAAGCTCACGCAATAATTATCTGACCCCAGTGGAAAGAAAAAACAGCCAGATTTTGTCAGATGCTATTAACATGTGCCGTACTCAAATAGAGCAGGGTGCAGACATCACAAAAGCAGAAGCCATCTGCATCGAAAGATTACAAAACCATGGCTTTATTGTCGACTATGTTACGCTTAGGGAAACTGAACGCTTGGCATTAGTGTCCAATAAAGAAGCGGTTGCTAACAAAACGCTGGTGATATTGGCCGCAGCAACGTTAGGTAAGACTCGGTTGATTGATAATGCTATATTTAGTATTAAATCCTACTAACCCGAAGGCTGATTACCCGACACTTCGACCTGTCTTTAACTTTCAATCAGTTAGGGGCATCAAGAATGATCCAGCTCGGCGTTGCGGCTCTTGATAAGGGATGACCATTACCTGCGAGCCGCGCCTTGATCTGAATCATTCTTGATACCCTGAGTGTCGGATAATCAGCCTTCGGATTAGTAAGTAGCAGATGGACTTGAAGCCATAGCGCGGATAGCCGATAATACACGTATTGATAGTGACTATGCAGTAAAGATTAGAAATCTATGGAAATTACACTTTTAAAATCCAAACTTCATCAGGCTTTGGTGACACTTACCGAACTGGAATATGAAGGCTCCTGTGCCATTGACGCCGATCTACTGTCTGCAGCCGGCATCAATGAATATGAGCAGATCCATGTTTATAACCTTAATAATGGTGAGCGTTTTACCACTTATGCCATTCAGGCTGAAGCAGGCAGTGGTGTGATTTCAGTCAATGGCGCGGCAGCGCATAAGGCCAGTAAGGGTGATCGTGTGATTATCTGTTGTTATGCACGCCTGTCTGCACATGAAGCAACCAACTTTAAACCAACACTGGTTTATCTGGATGCTACCAATCAGATTATACGTACCTCGAATCAGATACCTGTTCAGGTAGCTTAAAACCTAA